>JAICMD010000332.1 GCA_025929405.1 Mucilaginibacter sp.
CAGATAGTTTATAAAGCTGTACCGGGCTATGGTTTCGGTGCCCTGCGCCTTTTGCGAGTGGAAGTTATGCACTTTCTCCAATTCCTCAATACGATCTGATTGCTGCGGTGTAAGGAACGTTAAATGCTCATGCTGGTGGGCAAGCTGCAGGGCAAAGTAAGGATTATCAATATTTAGTTCCTTACTGATATCCTCAATCAGTTGAGGGGCAATGTTATCTATATCAATACTTGGTTCCTGAAAGGCAACCTTATTGGCATAAGTTATGGCCGTTTTTAATTTATCAATACCAACCATTTTACGCGCCGAAATAGGTATAACCGGCACGCCCAGTTTTTTGGCAAACAGGTCAACATCTATTATAGTACCTGCCTTATTGGCAAGGTCCATCATGTTAAGCGCTATGATAACAGGGATTTTCAAGTCGGCCACCTGGCTATAAAGCAACAGGTTGCGTTTAAGATTGGTGGCATCCAAAATAACAATCACCAGGTCAGGGGTCGACGGATTATTTTTATCGGCTAATACAGAAAATACAATGGATTCGTCCTGACTTTTGGGATATAAACTATAGGTGCCGGGCAGGTCGATTATCTCGGCCTCGCGGCCATCAGGTAACTTGCAGTAGCCAACCTTTTTATCAACGGTAACCCCCGGAAAATTTCCTATTTTTTGATTTAAGCCGGTAAGTACATTAAAAAGAGTTGATTTACCGGTATTGGGATTACCAACAAGCGCAACTCGTATATCTGCCTTCAATGAATGTCTATCGTAATATGATAGTGGAGGCCTCCCTTTTACGTAAGCTTAACTGGTAGCCTGATACGTTAATGGCAATTGGGTCGCCAAGTGGGGCAATGCGTTCAACCCTTACTTCTTCGCCGGGCAAACAACCCATTTCCATTAGTTTAACAGACATTTCAAGATCAGTAAATTCCTTTACTATTCCTTTTTCTCCTACAGTAAGTTGCGAAAGCTTCATATCAATGTTTAACACAACAAATATACTTTATTTATATTAAATCCAAATAACAAAAAAACATTTATATATATAATTTATAGCTAAAAAATGCTCAAGTTTGTTATGTCATTAAATTATCATTATTTAATTATTTAAATAATGTTAGGCAACTGAGCTTACAAAATTACGTTAGTAGTGATGTAAGCGAAAGCTTGCAAATTGTGATAAGGTTTAGGTTGAAAGCCCCAGCAGCGAGTGCAAGGGGCTTTCTTTTTTTTAAAGAGGCTTAAAACCATCATGAATTTAAAAGAAGAACTATATCAACAATGCCTTAATTACGTGCAATTGCGCATGCATGCCGCTCAACAAGGCATTGATGAAGCGCAGCAGGCATCAAAGGAAGACACCAAAAGCAGCGCGGGCGATAAATACGAAACCGGCCGGGCCATGATGCAGCAGGAAACCGACCGTAATATGGCTCAGCTAAATGAAGCTAATAAGCTTAAAGTGGCGTTAAACACTATTAATCCAAACATAAAGCAAACTATTATTGATACCGGCAGTGTAGTAAAAACCAATAATGGTAATTTTTATTTGGCTATAAGCGCGGGTACACTTACCATAAATGGCGAAAATTATTTTGCCATATCGCCGGCATCGCCTATTGGACTGAAAATGAAAGGGCTTAAAGCAGGTGAGGAGTTTAGTGTGAATGGAAAGGTGTATAAGGTTTTGCAGATACTATAATGGACAGTACGATTCCCTCCCAACGGGAGGGTGTAGGGAGGGGTTTAAAGCATAACCCCTTCCTCCTCCTTCCACAAGGAAGGCATCACACGAACCTGACGCTTATGACATTCTTAACCCCAACCCCGGGTCATTACTTAATATATATCTCCCATCTCTAAAATCAGGCTTTTTATATGGGTTATTGCTTGTCAGGAATGGGCCGTCAATATCGGCCCAATCGCATTGGGGAGCAAGTGCAGCGGCAGCCAGGGTTGCGCAACTGGTTTCACTCATGCACCCTATTAATACTTTTAAGTCAAGCTCTCTCGCTTTCAGTATCATTTGTTTTGCCTCATCTATTCCTGCCGATTTCATCAATTTAACATTGATGCCATGATATACACCTTTGGCTTTTTCAACATCAGGTAACCGCTGTACTGCTTCATCGCCAATAACAGGTATAGGGCTATGTTCAGTTAACCAGGCATTGCCGTCAATATCGGTTTTTAGCATGGGTTGCTCTACTAACCTTACCCTTTGTTCATGCAGCCAATATAATAGGTCCAGCGCTTTCCGGCGGTCGGTCCAGCCTTGGTTGGCATCAGCATAAAGCGGCACATCCGTTATTGTACGGATAGTTTGTATCAGTTTTTTATCATCATCGCTGCCAAGTTTTACCTTAATTACTTTAAAGCCCTCGGCCTCTTTAACTTTTTGGCAGATAACTTCGGGTACATCAATGCCGATAGTAATACTGGTTACCGGCATTAATGCGGGATTACTGCCTAATAATTGCCAGCAAGGTTTTTGTTGTATTTTTCCGTCGAGGTCGTGCAGGGCAATATCAATTGCCGCTTTAATAGCAGGTTGGCCCGGGGCGACAGTGTCAAGATAAGCGGTTATTGCAGTAAAATCAAAAG
>JAICMD010000309.1 GCA_025929405.1 Mucilaginibacter sp.
ATTACCGACTAATCTCTAATCACAAATCACTAATTAACAAAATACTGTGCGATAGCACTTAACATCTCCTCCGTCATCTTACCATTAGTTGCCAATAGCTCGCGAGTTTCTAATACTTCGTCGCCGCCCCTAAAGTTTACTACGTGCCCTCCTGCCTGTTTCACTATTACAATTCCTGCGGCAGCATCCCAGGCGTTTAGGTTATATTCGTAATAACTATCAAAACGTCCGGCAGCGGTGTAAGCTAAATCAACCGCGGCAGATCCCAACCGGCGCAGGCCATGGCAATTTTTCATCAGGTAAGTAAACAGGTTGATGTATGCAGGTTGCTTTTCGAAATTATAATACGGAAAGCCTGTTGCAATTAAACTATTGCTGATGGATGGCGCATCGCTTACCTTAATTTCTTGTCCGTTTAAATAAGCCGGAGCGCCTTTCCAGGCATAAAAGCATTCATCTAAATTGATCTCATAAACCACACCTGCAACTAACTCATCATATTCTTTTAAGGCGATACTTACCGAGAATACCGGCAAACCATGTATGAAATTGGTAGTGCCATCCAGCGGATCAATGATCCAGTTATAGCGGTCGGCTATTTTGTTTTTGGTTTGTTCTTCGGTAATAAAACCCGCTTCAGGCAATATTTTTTCCAGACCAGCAACTATCTTCTCTTCAGCGGTTTTATCAACGTAGGAAACCATATCATTTAGTCCCTTATACTCAACCTTTGCCGAGCTGAATGATGCGCGTTCCTGGCGAATAAAATCGCCCGCTTCTTTGGCTATCTCAATTACCTGTTTTGTTATTTGTTCAAGAAACATAATTTATTTGTTATCTGCAGCCGCATGCTGATGACGCATAGACAGACTGAATGAAAAAAACTTGTGTATAAAAAAACTGGCGAAAAACAGGCTCAGCATAGCCAGCGGCCTCGCCAGCGGGGGATACATATTGAAATAATGAATCAAAATATCAATAACACCCCAGTTGGCAAAAAAGCCAATTACAGCCACTGAAGCAAAACGTACAAACTGTTTAGCTGATGATGTTTTTGATTCGACAAAAACCAAGTATTTGGTTATTAAAAAGTTAACCACCACCCCTAAACCGTACGATATAGCCAAAGAAACGGTTGAATTGCGCAATTCCGAATTAAAAAAATGATAACGTTTTTCGGTTAGCAGGTTATGATACAACAAGTAAAAAACAGATATATCCACTAAAAAGCCTGATCCGGCCGAAAGGACAAAACGAGCCACCTGATTGTTGATTATCTTTTTTAATAATTTATTAGCCATGCTTTTTTGATAAGGCTTTTTTATGGCTATTGGTACCTGTTGTTATTAAAATTACACCAAATATTACCAGGCATAACGATATTAATTCGGCCTGAGTAAAAGGAACACCGGCAACGTTATAACGAGTGTTAACACGTATCAATTCAATTAAAAAGCGTTCAACACCATTTAAAATAAGGTAGATACCAAATAATACGCCCGGTGCTTTTATCCTGCCGCGTATGCTCCATAAAAAGCCGAACAACAACAAACAAACCACTGATTCATAAAAAGATGTAGGATATACCGGAAGCTTTAATACATTACAAAACTTACCCACACAATTTGGTATAATATTACCGGCATCCTCCATGTTTACGTTATGCGGGAAGTTGAAAGACCACATCCAATCAGGTGCCCAGCTTAGCCAATGTGGTTTTGGTGCAAGGTTAGGTATGCCCCAATCGCCATCCCCGGCCATCTGGCAGCCAATACGGCCTATAGCATAAGACAACATCATGCCCGGGCCGCCAATATCCAGCATGGTTAAAGGTTTTACGCCATGTTTATTGGCAATATATAGTACCGCCGCACCACCGCAAATTAAACCACCGTAAAAGGTAAGGCCGCTAAAGCCAATCAACATTCCTACCGGGTCGGCCATAAAGTCGCTCCAATTTTCTAAGGCATTAAATAATTTGGCCCCTGCAAAACCCCAAATTGCGGCCCATACTAAAATATTGCCCATTAACTCATGCGGATGCACCAATACTTTTTTGGTTACAGGCTCGGCTAATTTCTGCTTTTTATTTTCGGCGTAGGCCCAGTAAGCTAAAATTGCTGCGAATATTATACCGCCAATCCAGTTACCGCGTGCAGATAGTATAAAGCCTTGTGGATCATCTATCATAGCATGATAATTAAATGCCATGTCAAGCAATTTATAACCCAATATGAAGCCAAAAATGGCGTTTCCAGCCAATTCTGCCGGGGTAATGGCAGCGCCTACGGTAACTTCTTTTTCAAAAGGATGCACATAGCCCAGCTTCTCTTTTCGTTTAAATTCCTGCACAAATGCCCAGTAGGCAGCCATAAATGCTAGTGCCACAAAAAAGCCAAAAGTTTGTATAGGTAATGGGATATCCCAGCCGGTTAAATAATGTATAAGCGAGCTTATGGTTGGAAACATAGTTATGTGTTTGCAGCGAATATAAGTGTTAATGCACTAATATTTCTTCGCTTTCGGTTATTTCCACGTCACCATCAGGTGAAATGTTTGTTAAGTAAACGGTTTTTAGCTCGTTAACCAGTACGGGATCATACTTGGTACGCACCTTTACATAGTTGCGTGTAAAGCCATGCATAAAGCCATCTTTTATATCGCCTTCAAATAATACTTCGGCATTTTTACCCAATTGGGTTTCGTAAAAAGCGCGACGTTTTTTGTCCGATAATATATGCAACATCTTACTCCTGTCGGCACGTGTTGAGCCGGGTACTGCCCCGCTCATTTCGGCAGCCAAAGTATTTTCGCGTTCCGAGTAAGTAAATACGTGCAGATATGATATGTCCAACCCGTTTAAAAAGTTATAGGTATCAATAAAATCTTCGCGTGTTTCGCCGGGGAAACCAACAATCACATCTACACCAATGCAGCAATCGGGCATCAGTTCTTTTATTTTTGCTACGCGATCGGCATACAGATCTCTTTTATACCTGCGACGCATCAGACCCAAGATTTTGTCAGAACCTGATTGCAGCGGGATATGAAAATGCGGCACGAAGCGTTTGCTTTGAGCCACAAATTGTATGATCTCGTCGGTTAATAAATTAGGCTCAATGGATGAAATACGGAAACGGTCAATCCCCTCCACATTATCCAAAGCTTTAACCAGATCAAAGAATTTGTTTTGACGTTTACCATCGATAATACCAAAATCACCCAGGTTTACGCCGGTGAGTACAATTTCTTTAACGCCTGAAGCTGCTATCTGCCTTGCCTGTTCTATTACATTTTCAATGGTATCGCTACGACTGGCACCACGGGCCAAAGGAATAGTACAGAACGTACATGAGTAATCGCAGCCATCCTGAACCTTTAAAAAAGTGCGGGTACGGTCACCAAAGGAATAAGACGATACAAACTCATTAGCCTCTGATACTGGTTGGTTATAAATTAATGCCTTTGGATTTTTG
>JAICMD010000053.1 GCA_025929405.1 Mucilaginibacter sp.
CATTAAAATCGCCCACCCATGATAGTTCTAACGTATCATATTGTTTCAGGGGTAGTACATATTCAACCAGCTTTATAAACAGGCCCGATTCAAGCCCGTGTTTCTGAAATTTCTTTTTGGTGCCCATTACCACACCACGCATACGTTTTACGCCGCGCCATTTATAATATAAAAATTTAAGTTTGCCAATAAGGTCAAGTTTGCCATTCAGCGGTTTTATCATTTCATTGGCATCGGGCATTATTACGTTAAATGCGGCCGGTTCACCGTTAATATAAGCAAAGCCTATCATGTTCTCGTCCATAATAGGTTTCATTTTAGTAAAACTTTCTAATATGGTATCATAAGTAATGGGTACAAAGTTTTCAAAATCGGCCCAGGCATCGTTGTATATTTCAATAAAATCAGCAGCAAACTTATTTATCTGGCTCATTTTAAAATGCGTAAAGTCATACCCCGGTTTTTCGGTAACCCACTTGGCTATTTTAAAAAATCGCTCAGGAAAAGGTTTATGCGCATCAACGTGATTGGTTATTTGCTCATATAATGTTGTGAACCCATAATTTTCAAAAAATGCTTTATAATACGGCAGATTATAATTCATGCCATACGAAGGCGGCGTAAATCCTTCAGAAAGCAATCCCCAAAAAGTATCGTTCTCGCCAAAATTTATAGGGCCATCCATTGCCTGCATACCGTGCTGTTTAAGCCAATTTTTAGCAGCATCAAACAATAAAAATGCGGCGCTTTGGTCATCAATACATTCAAAAAAGCCCATGCCACCGGTTGGCTGCTCGTAATTATAGGCTTTCTTTTCGTTAATAAAAGCGGCGACACGGCCAATAAGCTGCCCATTATCATCTTTTAATATCCACCGTGTGCATTTGCCAAACTTAAAAAAGTTATTTTTTTCAGGATCAAAAACAGCTTCCACATCATTATCCAGCGGGCAAACCCAGTTGTCATCATTTTTGTAGATGATGCGTGCCGTATCTAAAAAAGCTTTACGTAAGGTCTTGTCAGTAACTTCGGTTATTACCATGTGTCAAATATAAAAAAAGCATCCGGTGCAATACCGGATGCTTGTAAAGTACGTATTGGGTTATTAATATATATTAATAATCGTCGTCGTCATCGTCATCGTCATCAAAATCATTGAAGGCCAATTCATCATCTAAAGGTCCATCAAAGTCGTCATCGTCATCAACAACCTTTTTCTTTGGTGTTGTATCCAAATCGTCATCATCATCTTCTTCAGAATCTCTGGTGGAGATTTTTTTGGTTGAAGGTTTTTTTGGCGTTCCCATTTTGGTGAGTTTTAGTTGTAATTATTTAGTATTTGGCTGCCTGGTTGGTTAATAAACATGCAGTTATTTCAATAGTAAAAATAATTAAAATCCATTTTATTTAAAAAATCTTTAAAAAATTATTCCTGCTGTTCGCCTATACTGGTAGTGTTATCTGTAAGTTCTTTAATATGAGGTAATTCTTGCAGGTTGTTTATGCCAAAATAATCCATAAAAAGCGGGCTTGTGCCATATAAAATGGGTTTCCCAACCCCGTCAGATTTGCCTGTAATAGCAATTAATTCTTTCTCCAGCAGTTTTTGTATGGAGTAATCGCAGTTTACTCCGCGTATTTGTTCAACTTCGGTTTTGGTTACAGGTTGTTTGTATGCAACAATAGCTAATGTCTCTAAAGCGGCCTGGCTCAGTTTCTTTTTTGAGCGTTGCAATTGCAATAAACTTATAACGGGGTGATATTCCTTTTTTGTTAAAAACTGGTACCCGTTATTAATATTCACTAATTCTATAGCCAAATTGTTACCATCATATTTTTGTTTAATGCTGGCCAGATGTTGTTTAATTTCATTAACAGAAAAATCACTTCCATCAACCGCCTGCAAACAGTAAATTATCTCTTCTACACGTATTCCCTGCTCAGAAGCAAATATTAAAGCTTCAATATAAAGTGCTGTATCTGCCATTAATTATTCCTTTTTGTTATGCGCTGCTAAATTTTGGTTAAAACAATTAATTGCCTGTGTGTTTGATTAATATGTTATTATCATAATCAGTTGCACAAAGTAACGGTATAAATCAAATTAATCTCTTCCAAAATAGTTAAAAATGAATTTACAAAGTGCAACTATCTTAAATATTCCTGAAAGTGTTTAATTATATCAGAATTATAAAAATCAGCAACGGATCAATTTCGTATCTCATTTAAACATCTATAACTATAATAATCAATTTACCTCATGAAAACAGAAACACATATTGAACAACAAGGCCCGGTAATGGCCCGCAGGTCATTTTTGCGTTACGCAGGCGCAGGTATAGCGGGCGTTGGCTTGCTAACCGCAACATCGTGCGTTAAAGACCACCGCGTAATGCCTAATACCGGTATTGACATTGGCGCTAAAGGCGACCTTGCCATTTTAAATTATGCATATGCGCTTGAACAACTGGAAGCTGCATTTTACATTCAGGTAGCTGCCACACCTTATAGTGGTATTACCGCGGCAGAAACCGCGTTACTTACCGATATACGAGATCATGAAGTAGCCCATCGCGAATTTTTTAAAGCAGCATTAGGCTCAAACGCCATACAGGCATTAACGCCTGATTTTAGCTCAATAGATTTTTCAAACCGTACCAAGGTATTAACTGCGGCCCAGGCATTTGAAGATACCGGAGTTAGCGCTTACAACGGTGCCGGCTATTTAATTAAAGATGCAACATACCTAACGCTGGCAGGCAAAATAGTATCTGTAGAAGCAAGGCACTCGGCCTATATGCGTAACCTGATTACTGCAGGCAGTTTTGCCGATAATACTATAATTGATGCTAATGGCATGTACAAGGCGCAAACTATTCCACAGTATTAGCTATTGCCAATACTTACCTTAAAACCAAGGTAAATGCTTCAAACTATGGTTATGTATCATTTTAATTATTAACAACATGAACTTATTAAATATAATAGAAGAAATTAATATTGCTGATCCTGAGTTTCAGGACAGGATAAGTCCGCGTCGCGCGGTTATAAAAAACATTACCAGTTTTGGTTCAAAGGTAGCTGTAGCCGCTTTACCTATGGCGTTTAGTACATTGTTTAAAAAAGCTTATGGTCAAACGGCTCCTTTAACAGTAAGCGATGTTTTAAACTATGCTTTAAAGTTGGAATACCTGGAAGCGGCATTTTATAATGCAGGCGTAGCCTCGGCGTTAAGCTTTTCAACAGCAGAAAAAGCTGCACTTGTAACCATACAAACCCATGAAAATGCGCATGTAAACTTTTTAAAAGGTGTTTTAGGTATCAATGCGGTAGCGCAGACATCCCAGGGGATGAATGGCACTTATGATTTTACCGGCGGCTTTAATACCACAACAAATATTGTTACCGGCACCGGGCCCTTCAGCACGGTATTGACAGATATTGATACTTATTTTGCAGTAGCGCAGGTATTTGAAGATACTGGCGTACGCGCCTATAAGGGGCAGGCTCGTAATTTATTAGGCAATCACACTGTATCGACAGCAGCTTTAAATATTCACTCGGTTGAGGCGCGCCATGCTTCGGCTATACGCCAGATACGCCGTGCACGCGGCGGGGCAGGGGCAACTACCAAGCCCTGGATAACCGGTGCTAATGATACGGGTATAGCAGCCGTAAATGGTAATTATGCAGGTGAAGATAATGTAGTGCAAGGACCGGTAACTATTACTAATTTACCTGGTGTTAGCGGCAACGTATCGGTAAATGCTGCTACCGAAGCGTTTACCGAGCCATTAACCATGACGCAAGTTGTGGCATTGGTAAATATTTTTGGTGTAAGATAGGTTCGTTATATATATAATGCAAAGCCGCTTCAAATATTGAGGCGGCTTTGATTTTTAATAATTTATTACCTGTTCTTCTAACTGGATGGGCATTTGCCGCCACTCGTATTTCTGGTTACGCAGTTGTGGTTCAAATCCCGCTTCGCGGATAGAATCCTGTATGCCTTTTGCGGTAAAACGATGCGGTGCTCCTGCGGCTGAAACCACATTTTCTTCTATCATGATTGAGCCAAAATCATTGGCACCGGCATGCAGGCAAAGTTGTGCCACTTGCTTGCCAACAGTAAGCCATGAGGCTTGTATGTTTTTAATATTGGGCAGCATTATACGGCTAAGCGCTATCATGCGTATATATTCATCGCCGGTTACGTTGTTGGTTATGCCCCGCACTTTACGTAAAAGTGTGCCGTCATCCTGAAAAGGCCAGGGGATAAAGGCTGTAAAACCATAGGCGCCTTCGGGTTTTTCGGCTTGTACCTCGCGTATCCAAACCAGATGCTCAAAACGCTCTTCAATAGTTTCAACATGGCCAAACATCATTGTAGCTGATGTTGGTAGGTTAAGCTTATGCGCCGCACGCATCACATCCAGCCATTCCTTGCCGCCGCATTTGCCTTTTGATATCAACCTGCGTACCCTATCATTCAATATTTCGGCACCCGCACCAGGTAACGAATCAAGACCGGCGGCTTTCAATGCGCTTAACACGTCAAAATGGCTCATGCCTTCCAGTTTGGATACATGCGCAATTTCGGGCGGGCCTAATGAATGTAGTTTAAGTGCGGGATATAATTCCTTTAGTTGTTTAAACAAATCAGCATAAAACTGTAAACCTAAGTCGGGGTGATGACCGCCCTGTAGCAACAGTTGGTCGCCGCCGAAACGGAAGGTTTCTTCAATTTTGGTTTTATATGTTTCAATATCGGTTATATAGCTATCCTCATGCCCCGGGCGACGAAAGAAATTACAAAACTTGCAGTTAGCTATACAAACATTGGTGGTATTTACGTTACGGTCAATTTGCCAGGTTACCTTACCGTGTGGTACCTGTTTTTTGCGCAACCCGTTAGCCACATGCATTAATTCGGCCGTGGCGGCATGTTCATACAAAAACATACCTTCTTCAATGCTCAAAAAATCAAATCGCGCAGCACGCTGTAACAAATCGGCAGTATTCATATACAAATATAGCCAGGATTTTTAGGATTTATAGATTACAGGATTTTTTGCCTGAATAGTATAATTATTAAATGTTAAAAGCCTGTAGTAAACTTAAATTTCGCTTAGGCTTTTTAAAAGATTTAGGGTAAACTTGCAACACAGAAATGAAAGCATTTTACGGAGATCTGAAATTGGGTATTTTAGGCGGCGGGCAACTGGGCCGCATGCTAATACAGCAAGCCATTAATTATAACGTTACTGTAAAAGTACTTGACCCCGACCGCGAGGCCCCTTGCCGTAAATTATGCGATGAGTTTGTAGTTGGTTCGTTAAGTGATTACGATACCGTTTATAAATTCGGCAAAAAGGTTGATTTGCTTACCATAGAGATAGAGAAAGTAAATGTTGATGCACTGGAGCAACTGGAGAAAGAAGGCGTTATAGTTTATCCGCAGCCACGCATCATTCGCTTGATACAGGATAAAGGCCTGCAAAAGCAGTTTTTTAAAGAAAACGATATCCCAACTGCTGAGTTCCAGATCATTTCATCAACTGAACAATTAAAAAACAGCAATATCTCATTTCCGTACATCCAAAAATTAAGGCGCGACGGGTACGATGGAAAAGGTGTATATAAAGTAAAAAACGAAAGTTATCTGGCAGGTGCTTTCACAGAACCAAGTTTAATTGAACGTTGGGTAGATTTTGAAAAGGAATTAGCTGTAATTGTTGCCCGTAATGAAAATGGCGATGTAAGCACCTTTCCGATGGTTGAAATGGAATTTAACGCCGAGGCTAATTTGGTTGAGTTCCTGATATCGCCATCAACCCTGCCATTTGATATACATGAGCAAGCCAAAGTTATTGCCGAAAAAATAGCTGAGGACCTGAATATTGTTGGCTTGCTTGCTGTTGAAATGTTTTTAACTAAAGATGGTAAAATATTGGTAAATGAGCTTGCTCCGCGGCCGCATAACAGCGGGCACCAAAGTATTGAGGGTAATGTGGTATCGCAGTTTGAACAACATTTACGCGCCATATTTAATCAGCCAATGGGCGACACTGCCACCATTGCCAATGCCATTATGATAAATGTTTTAGGCGAAACGGGGCACGAAGGTCCTGCCGTTTATCAGGGTATTGAAAAAATATTAAAATGCCCGGGCGTTTATGTACATTTATATGGTAAAGCCTTAACCAAGCCTTTTCGTAAAATGGGGCATGTTACCATTGTGGATATAGACAGGGAAAAAGCTATTGAAAAGGCACGGTACGTTCAGGAGACTTTGAAAGTAGTAAGTTAGTAGTTCATAGTTAATGGTTCATAGTTCATAGTTCATAGAATGGCGTTTAGATTTGAAGATTTGCAAGTTTGGCAAAAAGCTATGGATTTAGATGAAAGCATTAATCAACTAACAAAGAGCTTTCCAAAAGAAGAAATTTATATATTAACGTCACAAATTAAGAGAGCGGCAGATTCTGTAGTATTAAATATTGCAGAAGGCTCAACTGGTCAAACAAAAGCTGTATTTAAAGTCTTTTTGGGATATTCGCTACGTTCAGCAATAGAAGTTGTAGGGTGCCTGTTTATTGGAAAAAGAAGAGGCTATATTGAAACAACTATTTTCACAGAGCTTTACCAAGAATATGAGGTGTTGGTAAAAATGATTACAGCATTAAGAAATTCTATATAATTCATCACCATGAACTATGAACCATCAACTATGAACTCTCCTAAAGTTGCAATAATTATGGGCAGTAAATCAGACCTGCCGGTAATGCAGGATGCTGCCGATGTTTTAAAAGAATTAGGCGTTGAATACGAGATAACCGTTGTATCGGCACATCGTACTCCTGACAGAATGTTCACTTATGCCCGTGCCGCTGCCGATCGTGGTTTAAAAGTTATTATTGCCGGTGCCGGCGGTGCAGCACATTTGCCGGGTATGGTAGCTTCGTTAACGCATTTGCCGGTTATTGGCGTTCCTGTAAAATCAAGCAACTCTATTGATGGTTGGGATTCTATTCTTTCTATACTTCAAATGCCAAATGGTATTCCGGTAGCAACTGTTGCATTAAACGCAGCTAAAAACGCGGGTATATTGGCAGCGCAAATCATATCAACCGCCGATGAATCCGTAGTTAAAAATCTTATCAAATTCAAAGAAACCTTAAAGCAAAAAGTAGAAGAATCGGCAGAAGAATTAACGGGATTGTCTTAGTCAAAGTTCACCACACCCGGACCGGCCATTTTGGTTACATGGCAATTGCATCCGCCCGAAATATTAACTACTGCCGTTTTGGTTTGGTTGGTTTGGGGATATGTTGCAGAAATCAGAATGTTGTCACCCTCGGTTGATAGCTGATCAAGCATATTATCATTGGCAATAACATAATTGCCTATGGCTGTTGGCTGGGTAGTTGTTTTTAGTACCAGGTTTGTTTTGGTGCGCTGATTATAAGCGCTAAAATTATTTACACTAACAGGCGTGCCGTATTTATCAGTAAAATAAATATTAACAGATGCAAACTCCTGCGTACATGTTTTAACTGCGCAAGCACTGCCAGGCTGGTTTTTTTTATTGCATCCCATAAAAAACACTGTACCCAGCAGCAATACAAAAACTAACCTATTCATGAACTTACGTTTTTTTTAATTACGTAAAATGCATGCAATATGTTACAGCCTAATGTTTAATTAATTTAACTCCGGATTTTCCGGAAAATTGGCAATATGTGCATAGCGCTGGCCCAGATTAATTATAGCTTCGCGCCAAATGGTTTGCTCATTGGCTGCAAATATATTTTCGATGGTAAATTTATCTGATACTATCCATGCATTATCGCGCAATTCATCTTCCAGTTGGCCTATTTCCCATCCTGAATATCCTGTAAAAAACTTAATCTCGCTGCTATCTAACTGATAGGTTGATATCAACTGCTTAACGGTTTCAAAGTTTCCGCCCCAGTAAATGCCCTCGCAAACTTCAATACCGCCGTCAATTTTATCCGGACAGTTATGTATAAAATGCAGCGTATTTTCGCCGACGGGTCCGCCGGTATATACAGGGATTTCTGAATAAGCAGTATCGGGCAACACATCACCCAATATATACTCGCCGGGGTGGTTTAAAATAAAGCCCACTGCGCCGGTATCAGCATACTCTGTTAATAATACTACCGACCGTTTAAAATTAGGATCGAGCATAAAAGGTTCAGATATCAATATACGCCCTGTGGCGGCAGCAATAGTACTTAGCATTTATAATTTTTATATGTTTATTTAATAACAAGCATAACAAAAATATGTTCAAATATAAAATTATCCTTCACGGCGCAATTAATTTGTAAGTTTGCATTACCATGAATCAGGAAGATCTGCAAAATTTAAGGCGCGATTATAGTTTGGCGCAATTATCAGAAAAAACAGTAAACAGCAATCCTATAAAACAATTTGATACTTGGTTTAACGAAGCCATTGAAGCAAAATTGCATGAGCCTAACGCCATGACGCTGGCAACAGCTACGCATGATGGCCGCCCCTCGGCCCGTATTGTGTTACTAAAAGGTTATAATGATAACGGCTTTATGTTTTATACCAACTATTTAAGCCGCAAGGGTAAGGAAATTACCAAAAACCCATTGGGCGCTATTACTTTTTTTTGGGGCGAACTGGAAAGGCAGGTACGTATTGAAGGTACAATTGAAAAAATGAGCAAAGAAGAATCTGAGCGATATTTTCATTCGCGCCCTAAAATGAGCCAGTTAGGTGCATTGGTATCGCCGCAAAGCCAGGAAATTGCGGGCCGCGAAGTATTGGAGAATAAAATGGCCGAACTTGAAGCTGAATACGCAGATAAAACTATCCCAAAACCATCCTTTTGGGGCGGCTATATATTAAAGCCGCGAATGATTGAGTTTTGGCAAGGCCAGCGCAGCCGCCTGCATGACCGTATTGTATATAAAAAGATTGATAATAAGAACTGGAAACAAGTACGCCTGGCACCATGAGTTTTGAAGAAATAAAATTATTGCTGATAGATAAATTTGGCGAAGGCGTTATTGTTGGTGAAGAAACCGGTGGCATGCAGCCCGCTTTGCTTATTGAACCTGAACGCATCACCGACGTTTGCCTGGAGTTACGCAATAATCCTAAAACTTATTTTGATTTGTTATCATGTCTTACCGGTGTTGATTACGGTATTGAAGCAGGAAGATTTGGTGTTGTTTATCATTTAACATCTATCCCATACAATTTGCAACTGACATTAAAGATAAGCAAGGAGCACGATCGTAGCAGCGATATGTTGCCCGAGTTTCCGAGCGTATCATCCGTATACCGCACAGCCGATTGGCACGAGCGTGAAGCTTATGATCTGGTAGGAATATTTTTTGAGGGGCATCCTGATTTAAGGCGTATTTTATTGCCTGATGATTGGGAAGGATATCCACTAAGAAAAGATTATAAAACGGCTGAATATTATAAAGGGATAAAGATAGATTGATTTCGAATATCGAATTTTCAATTTCGAATTTGTTAAATCAAATTTTTTTAAATCAATGGATAAAAATGAATTACAAAGAAGAACATTAAAATTCGCGATTGATGTAATTAAATTTATTGAAGCATTGCCCAACACTCCTTCACTTAACATTCTATCAAAACAATTGCTCAGAAGTTCTACCTCAATAGGAGCTAATTATCGTTCAGCATGCAAAGGAAAATCTACTGCAGATTTTATAAATAAAATAGTTATTTCAGAAGAAGAAGCCGACGAATCAATTTATTGGCTTGAGTTATTACAGGAATCTGGGTTAGTTGTAACTTCATTAATTTCGCCATTAAAAAAGGAAGCAACTGAACTTACAGCTATATTTACTGCTATTGGTAAAACAGCGAAGGAAAATCAAAAATTAAATTCAAAAAAATAAATTCGAAATTGAACATCCGAAATTCGAAATATCAAAACGCATTAGAAACTTATCATAAAAAGATTCAATCTGCCAGCGTAGAAGACATGGTGCTCAACATGGGTCCGCAGCATCCGTCAACGCATGGGGTTTTGCGGTTGGAGTTGATTACTGATGGCGAAATCGTAAAAGAAGTTATCCCGCATTTGGGTTATCTGCACCGCTGCTTTGAAAAACATGCCGAATCATTAACCTACCAGCAAACCATTCCGTTTACCGACCGTATGGATTACCTGGCATCCATGCCTAACAGTCACGCCTGGGTAATGGGCGTTGAAAAAATGCTGGGTATTGATAAGGATATACCTAAGCGCGTTGAATATATCCGTGTATTAGTTTGCGAGTTGAACCGTATTGCATCTCACTTAATAGCTATTGGTACCTATGGTATTGATATTGGGGCCTTTACGCCGTTTTTATGGTGCTTTCGCGACCGTGAGCATATAATGGGTATGCTGGAGTGGGCCTCAGGCTCGCGCTTATTATACAACTACATTTGGGTAGGTGGCTTGTTTTACGACCTGCCGGTAGGCTTTGAAGAACGTTGCCGTGAGTTTGTAAACTATTTTAAGCCTAAAATGATTGAGTTAAACAGGCTGCTTACCGACAACCAGGTGTTCATTAGTCGTACCGCCAACGTAGGTGTGTTACCTATGGATGTGGCTATAAATTATGGCTGTACAGGCCCGGTACTGCGCGGTTCGGGTTTAAAATACGATTTGCGCAGGATTGATAATTACTCGGCTTACCCTGAACTGGATTTTGATATCCCCGTTGGTACCGGTGCAATGGGCACCCTTGGCGATTGCTGGGACCGTTATAAAGTACGTGTTGATGAAATAGAGCAATCGTTAAAAATGATTGCGCAATGCCTTGACCGCCTGCAAAAAGAATTAAAACGTACACCTGATTTTGACCCGCGCGCTAAATTACCAAGAAAGATAACCCCCAAAGCGCAGGATTTTTATGCCCGCTACGAAGGTGCAAAAGGCGAATTAGGTTTTTACTTTATTGCCGATGGAAAATCGGAAGTACCATTTAGGGCCAAAGCCCGGGGGCCAAGCTTTAATAATTTATCTGTATTACCTGCAATTGGACAAGGTGTAATGATTGCCGACTTGATAGCCATAATCGGCTCGCTTGATTTTGTATTGGGCGAGGTGGACAGGTAGACTAAGATTTAAAGGATTGGAAGATTATAGGATTAATCATCAAATTTTATAATCTTAAAAATTTTAGTTCAGACAATAACAAAAAAAGACGCCCTTGAGCGTCTTTTTCATTTTATAGGTAGTTGTGAGTTTTCTTAATTATAAACCTTCACCATAAAGGTATATTTTTTCATTTTTTGAGTTTGCTGCACTTCGGCTAAACCCGCCAGGCTATTCCTTTTATTTAATATAACTGATTTTCCCTTTAACGAATCTGTTGGGATATTATGAATGGCATCCAGCAAATATTTTGTTTTTACAGCAAAGTGTGTGCCTTCATACTGCGATTGTTTGGCATCAATAATACCAATAATATTGCCCTTGTTATCCCACAATGGGCTGCCGCTGTTGCCGGGGTTAGTAGGTACGGCAACCTGATAATGTACGCTATCGCCATTTAAACCGTTTTTGGCCGAAAGATAACCCCTGTTATATGTAGGCTCGCCATTTGGATAACCAAATGTATGTACGTTTTCTGAAAAATCGCCCTCTGATTTTTTAAATGTGTATGGTATGGCATTCAGCGTAAATGAATCATCAACCACACGTAAAATTGCAATATCGTGCTCAGGTTCAGTATATAAAATTCTTGCTTTATATGAATTACCTGCATTGGTTTGGATATAAACCGAATCGGCGCCTTGTATAACGTGGTAATTGGTTGCAATTAAACCATCTGCAGTAATGGCAAACCCTGTGCCTGTACTGCTTGCCCTGTCATTAATAATTACGTTTTTACCGGCTTTAATATCATTTATTGATTTATTGATATTGCCAATTTTTTGATTAAGCTTGGCATTGGCGCTTTTAAGCTCAACAATTTTCGAACTGTTATTATCAAATTTACCACTAAAAGCCAGTACACCTAAAAAAGCAAACATAGCTACCGATACCGCTACCGATATTTTTGAATGATGATGGCGCCACATCTGCACTATCCATACCGGATGTGTGGTAAGCTCTTCTTTTAAGGTGTGTACATCAATTTCTGCATGTATGGCGTTTAACCTGTTTTCAAGTTCAACACGTTCACCATATTGCTTTAATAAATTAGTAAATAGCTGGTGCTCTACCACCTTACTATCAACCTCGGCACTTTCCTTGCGCAGTAATTCAAACTTTTTTAGTTCCTCAATGGTCATTTCGCCATTCAGGTAGCGTTCAATTACATCCAAAAGTTGATTTTCGCTCATTGCTTTACTCCTTTAATTTTGCTGAAAAAACAATTTTTTCAGCCGTTGCAGGCATTTATATTTCTGTGTTTTGGCATTATCCGCATTGGTATAGCCAAACCGCTCGCAAATCTCCTGCATGGATCTGTTGTTGATATAAAAATCCTCCATAATGGTTTTACAGGGTTCGCCCAGTTGTTGCAATGCATTATGCATTTTGCCATACTGTATGTCCCTTTCATTATGTTGTTCCCCGCCGTCAACCTCGCCGGGTAAAAATTCTTCAAAATCCCGTATGTCGCCCCCATACCTGTTTAACTGGGTTAGCCTTTTTAACCAAAGGCGACGGCATATTGAGTATATATATGTTTTAAGCTTGCTGCTTAATTCAAAATCACCCGATTTTACTTTATTATAAAGAACTATTATCGCTTCCTGATAAATATCCTTTGCATCATCCTCGTTGCCGTTATTATTTATAATAAGCTGCAACACCATGGGGAAGTATGCCACATATAACCTTTTTAATGCACTTTCTGAATTATTTAATATGCCAAGAATTACTTCGCTGTCAGTTGGCGTCGAATCTTTCAAAGTTATTGTACTGTTAATACCGTTAATATCAAATTGTAACCCATCGGGTTAATAAAAAATCAAAATTAAAATAAATATTACATTCAAGTCCCTTTTAAGTTACCCGCTAAGTAATACTTAATTAACGCAGGCTATCAGTTAATATCCTTCATAAAAGTCAATCAATGCGCCAAAGTAGCTGTTATTCCAGCCTTCAACCATATCGTCATAATCTTCATCGGGGATATTGGTATGCTTTAATTCGGCTGAGGTGCCTGCCTTGTCGGGATGCAATTTTATGGTAACTATTGATTCCTGTGGCTGGCCCTCAAAATACCATTGCTGCACAATTTTTTTTCCGGGGTCAAACTCCAGGTTTTTGCCCACAATACTGCCTTCCCACATAGAAAATTCCGAACCCGGCTCGGTTGACATTTCTGCCGTTTCGCCCGTCCATAAATTAATAGTTGCCGGGTTGGTTAAGGCCAGGTAAACCTCATCGGGTGTAGCCGGAATGATATAATATTTCTTAAAATCTTTCACGGCGCAATTTAATCATTTATCATTTTAAAAAACTCATCTTTACATTGCACGTTAACTAAGTATAGTATATGCTCAAATTAGTATTAATGCGCCACGGCGAAAGCATTTATAACCTGGAAAACCGGTTTACCGGGTGGACGGATGTAGACCTGTCTGCCGAGGGGCATATACAAGCTAAAGAAGCCGGCATCCTGTTAAAAAAGCATGGCTTTGCATTTGATATCGGCTATTCATCAGTTTTAAAACGCTGCATCAAATCCCTCCACCTTGTTTTGGAAGAAATGGGCGAATTAAAGATACCCGTAGAGACTACCTGGCGGTTAAATGAGCGCTTTTACGGCGCGTTGCAGGGCCTTAACAAAACCGAAACTGTAAAAAAATATGGATTGGAACAGGTGCAGAAGTGGAGGAGAAGCCCTGAAGAAGAGCCGCCGCCAATTACAAAAACTGATAAACGTTATCCAGGCTTTGACCCCAAGTATAAGGACCTGACCGAGGACGAATTGCCATTAACGGAAAACTTAACCCAAACCATAAAACGTGTATTACCCTTTTGGAACGAAACGGCAATACCTGCACTTCAACAAAAAAAGCGTGTATTTATTTGCGCACATGGCAATAGTTTAAGAGCGTTGATAAAATATATAGACAACCTTACCGATAAAGAAGTTACCCAACTGGAAATACCCACGGCACGCCCCTGGGTTTATGAATTGGATGATAATTTAGATAAGATAAGGCATTATTACCTGGAATGATTGTAATATAAAGACAAAACGGCATTGAATTTTAATTATGGATGCCATTTTTTCATATAATTAACCGTGGCAAATGTTTTGATTATAGCAAGTTATGAACTTTAACAATTTTACCATAAAAGCACAGGAGGCTATACAAAAAGCTTCTGAAATTACTACCGGTAATCAGCAGCAGGCTATTGAGCCGGCTCATATTTTAAAGGGGCTGCTACTGGTTGATGAGAATGTTATAACCTATTTATTAAAAAAATTAAACGTAAATATTAACCGCTTAAATGAGCAACTGGAGGGGCAGATAGCTTCGTTCCCTAAGGTAAGTGGCAGCGATGTGTATTTATCATCAGGCGCAAATTCGGCCCTGCAAAAGGCGCAATCTTATTTAAAGGAGTTTAAAGATGAGTTTGTATCTGTTGAGCATATTTTGCTGGGCATTTTAGCCGGTAGCGATAAAGCTGCGGGAGCATTAAAGGATTTTGGCGTTAACGAGAAAGATCTTAAAAAAGCCATCATCAGTTTGCGCGGTGATAGCAAGGTGACCGATCAAAATGCCGAAGCTACTTATAATGCCTTAAATAAATACGCCCGTAACCTTAACGAGTATGCCGAATCGGGCAAATTGGACCCGGTAATCGGCCGTGATGACGAGATACGCCGCACTATACAAATACTATCGCGCCGTACCAAAAACAATCCGGTATTGGTAGGCGAGCCTGGCGTAGGTAAAACCGCCATTGCCGAAGGTATTGCCTTTAGGATACTGAAAGGGGATGTACCTGAAAGCTTAAAAACCAAAACCGTTTACTCGCTGGACATGGGCGCGCTCATTGCCGGTGCCAAATACAAAGGTGAGTTTGA
>JAICMD010000144.1 GCA_025929405.1 Mucilaginibacter sp.
CTGCTGAGATTGTTAAGCAGGTATTAGCATAGTTTTAGTGATCAGTGATTGGTTGATTAGAGATTAGTTGGCCATTTCACACTAAGATATCATGATAAAAAAGCTACTTCAAATTGAGGTAGCTTTTTTATTATATCTAATTAGTAAAACGATAATTTAAACTGTAGGGTCGGCGGGATCTTCGGCTTGTGCGGCGATATCATAAGGCGATAATGGTCTTTCCCTTTTAAATATAACGCCAAATATAAGGGCCAAAACAAAGGTGAAAATAATAGCAGTTACAAACCCCTGCAATGTTTTAACCAAACCAACCTGCTGCTGAGTTTCAAACTGATGTTGTATCTCGTCTATCTTGGCATCAATTTTAGTTTGATCTACTCCCGTTTTTTCCATCATTGCAGTAGTTAAATTTACAACCGCAGTTTGCATTTTGGTGGTCATTTCGGGTTCAATTACCTTGGCAAAAATCAGGTCTCTGGTTACATATTGCACAACAAAAGCCATAAAAAACATCACAAAGATACCTGTTGTAGCTTGTCTGAACGTCCAAAAACCACCTATTTTTTTTCGCAGATCAAGCGTTAAAAATATGGATATGCCTAAAGGTATCAGGATAGTAAAAAACAATGGCACCAGTATGATAGTCATTGGTGCAGTTGACGATATGAATATATAAAATGCAATTACGTTAACTATAAATAATGCAACACCTAATAACAATCCGTTGCTAAAGCCATTTTTTTTGATAGAAGAATCCAGGTTTTCCATGTGCAAAAATTATTTAAATGCCTGTAGTATGTTTAACACAGCCATATCAAATGGCTTGTTTAATGCGTTGTTAGCTATCTTGCTTTTTTCCTGTACCGATGGGTCAATGTTTTGAAAAAAACACATCATTGGGTAAAATAGCTCTTTTAGCTCCGAATCTTCAGGCAGGTTTTCGGCTACTTTTTTTATTTCTTCTACCGGGCTTTCTATTAATATCTGGTTAGCTATAACCGGTTCGTAAATGCGGTACTCGTCCTGAAACTCGTCTTCATCAACCAATAAAAACTCTTTCAGGTAATCGTCAAGCTCTGGTTCTAAATGCTCATCTTCGCACTCATTCAGGTATAGTAAAACATTTAATAGTTCAGTACCCCTATCCAGTGTTTGTTCTTCAATATCTTCCCATTCAGGAGTTTCCAGATAATCTTCTTCCAGTTTTTTAACATCAGCGCTAAAAAAATTGATCATCAGCAAATCAAAAAACACTTCGCGCAGGTCTTCCAGTTGCGGGTTATCATCAAAAACTTTATCCAGCTTATCAACCTTATCCATAAAATCATCATCCAGCACAAAAACATCGTTAAATGTTTTGGTAAGTTTGGTAGCATCAAAGCTGCCATAATCTGTAAATGATTGTAAAGCCGCAGCTATTGAGTATTTTATTTTTGGATCGATCATACGATGATTATTTAAACTGTTGATTATTGTTACAAGTTAACAATACTTTTCCTTTTAAGTTGTGTCCTATGAAAGGTGAATTTGATGATTTGGACTGATTATTTTCTTTATTGTATTCCCATTCGGCATCTTTATCAAACACCACCAGGTTGGCTTTTTGCCCTTCGGCTATTGAAGCCTGTTCTATACCTAATATTTTGCGAGGGTTTATGGCCAGTTTTTCAACAATTAACTGCACATCCAGCCCAGCTTTTAATGCCAATGAAAATGCAGTTTGCAAGCCTATAATTCCGTATTCGGCTACTTCAAACTCTACATCCTTAAATTCTATTTCGTGTGGTGTATGCTGCGATACGATGGCATCAATGGTTCCGTCCTTCAACCCTTTTATAAGTGCATTTACATCCTTTTGTGTACGCAGGGCTGGTTTTACCTTATATAAGCTGTCAAAGCCTTTTAAGGCCTCATCGGTCAGCACCAAATGGTGCGCCGCCACATCGCAGGTAACCTGTACGCCTTTTTTCTTCGCTTCGCGGATCAATTCTACTGACCTTGAGGTTGATATGGTACTGAAGTGAATTTTTGATTCGGTATATTCTGCCAGGTACAAATCGCGGGCAATCATCAGCTCTTCAGCTAATGATGGTATGCCTTTCATGCCCAGCATGGTGCTTACTTCGCCTTCATTAACCTTTGCTTTCCCGGCAATAGCTATATCTTCAGGATAGGAAAAAACTGTAGCGTTAAAGCCTTTGGTATATAATAAAGCCCGTTCCATTAAACCGGCATCCTGTACGGGGCGGCTACCATCAGTAAAGGCTTTGGCGCCGCTCATGTACATATCGTACATCTCGGCCATATCCTTGCCCTCGCGCTTATGCGATATAGTTCCCAGCGGATATACATCAACCAGCGTTTTTTTGGCGCGATTAAACAGGTATTCAACCTCTGCCTTTGAATGCACAGGCGGCTGGGTATTTGGCATTAAAGCCACACTCGTAAAACCACCTGCTGCCGCAGCTTTTATGCCGCTTTCAATAGTTTCCTTGGTTTCATACCCCAGTTCGCCAATGTTGCAGTTCAGATCGAAAAAGCCGGGAGACACATGTTTGCCTTTAGCATCAAACACGGGAGCGTCGGCATCAATATGAGGGCCAACTTTTGTAATAGTTCCGTTTTGTATTAAAATATCAGCAATTTGTAGATGATAGGGTGAGTTGGCATCAACAACTGTAGCGGATTTGATAAGCAAGTTCATTTAGCGCTGCTTTATGTAGATATGGTTTGCGATCAAACCGGCTGCGTAGTAACCCTCGTTTTATCCAGTTTAAAGAACCGGATGATCAGTATTTCGGCAGCCAGGAATATCAATGCCAAAATTATACAAAGTTTCCATAATTGCATACCTAAATTTGTTTGTGTTACGGCATCTTTTAACGACCCCTTGCCTAACAATATATTTCCGTTATCGGGCAGTACCTTTTTAAGGTCATCATGGCTAAAATAGCTCAGGTCCGATTCGCTTCTGTTATCATTAAACGCCATAACGGCAAGCGTACTATCCTGTTTGTTTAAATTATAAAGCCCCGTTTCATGCAATTGATCTGACACATATAACAGCGTGCTGCCTTCGTCCTGCCTTACATCTGGTATTATGGTTTGGCTGCCTTTTACCAATTTTAATATCTGTTTTTCTGATGTTTCAACCGAAGGAATTTCCATTGTTTCATCTCGTCCAAGTGTATAAAACAATGATTGGTCATGTCCGCTTAACAAGGCTATCCTGAACATTATTGGCACAAATAAAGCATGACGCTGCAGGTTACTAAAATTATCATCCAGCGGAACGGCAGATACATATACCTTGCCCTTGCCGCTGGTATAACTAGCCCAAAAGCTATTGCCGTTTTGTAACTGCATAAGGCTTTCGGCACCATTACCTGTATTACTTAAACGATAATATCTTTTTATTTCGGGCAGATCAGGGCTTTGCGGTATGTTCTCAAAAATGCTTGCAAATACGGGGTTACGTAAATTCAAATCCCTTACTTTGGCGGTTTCGGTAACTATGCCTTCGGGATAAGCGGCATTCATTGCCTGTAAAAAATCGCGGTAGCTGTTTATATCCGCATCAATAGCTGGGAACACACTTAATATGCCGCCTTTACTTACATAAGTTTTTAATTGCTGGGCCAGGCCGGGCGCAACAGTTTTAACATCGCTTATTACAATTAGCGGGTACGTACTTAACGATGCATAATCTACATTACCATCAGGCACCCTTTTTATTTTGAAGAATGGATCAGTATTAAAAACCGAATTAAGGAACGTATTAGGCGTGCCGCCATCTATTAATAAAACGGGCATTTGCTGCTTTACGTTGAACGAAAAATAAAACTGGTTATCAAAAGTTACCGGGTTATCCTGTAAAGTTATTTCGCCTTTTTGCCAGCCGCTTTGCAGACCCGAAAAAGTTAAGGTGTCGTCCTGTACCGAACGGGCCTTAATATTGAACCCGCCCAAAGCTTTCTGCGACCCGTTTATTAACAGTTTTAAAGGTATCTTCTGCGAGTCTTCTTCCGAATAATTATGCAGCCTTACCACCATTTTTTCACTTTCGCCGGGGCGGTGTATGGCGTTTAACAACCATACCGAATCAACCGCTACGTTGGCTAAGGTATTACCGGTAAGCTGTACCAGGTTAACCGTAAACCCGCTTGTTTTAAGCAACTGGCCGTTACTTATATTTTTCTGAAAATCTGATATAATATATAACGACCGGGTGGTATTGGGTTGTGTATTGAGTAAACTTAATTGCCTGTCAACAATCTGCTGCAGGTTACGGCTGCGCGGACTAATTTTTACCTGGTCAACCGCATCATTAAACTCCTCGCGGGTAAGCATGCGCTGGTGCTTACCTTCAAAATCCTGCGTAAGCAGTTGAAACCTGTCGTTAATACTATAAGCCGAAATTATTTCCTTAGCGCGCCGTTTGGCTTCATCCAGCAAAGCCCCCTCACGGTTAAGTGTTTGCATGGAGTATGAGTTATCAATAAAAACACTTATTGCCTTTTGTGAACCGGCATTTTTTGAATTTGGACCAGGAACATACGGCCTTGCAAATGCCAGCACCAAAAAAGTAAGGGCCAGTAACCTGGCAGCTAATATTAAACGTTCCTTTAAGTTACGGCGGGATGATTGCTGTTCACGGATTTCTTTTAAGAACTGAACATTGCTAAAATATACTTTTTGATACCTGCGGAAATTGAATAAGTGTATCAGTACAGGTATAGCCAGCGATACTAATGCAAATAAAAAAGCAGGGTATAAAAAACGCATGTTTTAGGTCGCTAATTAGCTGTTATTACAAATGTGCAATTTTTAAATTTAAAAAAAAGAGCCATAGTATCAATACTCTGTCGCAATTGTATTACAAAACTTCGGCACCAATAAATAAAACAAAAATTAACGGCGCTTAGTTAAAAACACATGGATTGGTTCATCGGCTGCTCAGGATTTCATTATAAGCATTGGAAAAATGTTTTTTATCCTGAAGGCCTGCCACAAACCAAATGGTTCGACTTTTATTGCAGGCATTTTAATACCCTTGAGTTAAACGTAACCTTTTACCGCTTTCCGCAGCTTTCATTTTTACAAACCTGGCACCAAAAAAGCCCGGATAGTTTTCGCTTTTCGGTTAAAGCACCCAGGGCCATCACGCATTATAAAAAGTTTAATGGCGTAACCAATTTGATAAGCAGCTTTTATGATACCATAAATAACGGCCTCCAGCAAAAACTTGGCCCGGTACTTTTCCAGATGCCGCCAAATTTTCATTATGATGAAGAAAAGCTAAACCGCATCATCAAAAACCTTGATCGGGCTTTTAGCAATGTATTGGAGTTTCGCGATGCCAGTTGGTGGCGCGATGATGTGTACAAGATATTAGCCGAACACCACATCACTTTTTGCGGCATGAGCCATCCCACCCTGCCTGATGACATTATTCAAAACACGCCGGTGGTATATTATCGCTTTCATGGGGTGCCCAACTTATATAGTTCAGCTTATAGTATAGAAAGCCTGGAAAAAGTTGTTAATGCGTTAAAACTAAACCCCAACCTTAAACAAGGCTGGTTTTATTTTAATAATGACGTTAATGTGCACGCTATTGACAATGCAAAACAGATGATAAACATGATTATTACATAGAGATGCAAAACCTTGCGTCTTTTATTGGTATAATCAGGGACGCAAAGTATTGCGTCTCTACAAAATCGCTTTATCTCCTATGCTTCCGCTTTTTATGCGTTTCGGCCTTTTTATGTTTAGTTGATTTTTTGGTGGTTTCCTTTTTCTTTTTTTCCGGTTTGGGTGTTTCTTTTTTAACTTCTTCCTTTTTAACAGGGGCTATAGTGCTTTTTGTTTGGGTAGAATCTTTACTTAATTGCTTTACTGTAAATTCATTACCCTGCAAGCCGTACTCAAGCTTCCGCTTTGCCCCGGTTGGCTTGGCGTTTTTAGTATTGCCATCATATATCGGGAACTCGCGGATAAACTTACCTTCTGATGAAATATAAAAGTTATCCCCCCCACGGTAACCATCGCGCTGAGAACTGGTTAATCTTGGAAAATCGCGCTTGTTGGCTTTATTGTCATTACCATATTCAAACGCATATATCTTGGTGTAGTTGGTGGTATCTTTGCCTTTAGTTTGTATCAGTATTTCCGGGTTACCATCCACATCCATATCCGAGTTGTAAACATCTATTATCTGTCCGTCAAGATCACCGGTAGTGGTTACGTACTGCCTGCTGGTTGAATCGGAGTGCAATATCTCAAAAGCACCCGTGTCAACTGATCCGCGTCCCCAACTCAGTACATCATAATACTCGCCCGGGGCAACTTCCAATAACTTGTGAAACCTGAAAGGCTCCATAATACGCGGTGCACTGGCAACCTGGCTCACTGCGGCTTTCTGTTCATGTTTACAGCTTGTAAATATTAAGCCGCCCATCAGCATTAATAAATAATATTTTGCACTCATTATTAATTAGGTTTATTTAATTAAACATGCTATCAGGCGATAATTCGCCTTTAGGTTTTCCGGGTATGGTCATAAACACGCGTAATGATGATGATATGCCCACATTAAAATATTTTAAGGTAAACTTATGAAATCCTTTTAATAATGGAACAGATCCGCCTTTTTCAATTGCTGCATGCCTGATATCATTATCTACTACCGGATAGTCGTCAATTAACAATACCGAGCCATCATCAGATAAGGTTGAAAAGCCATACACACCATCTTCATCAATACGAATATAGCCGTTATAAATAAGTCCGAATGGCTGATCATTCTTCCGAAAAGGGTTCACATTAAAGCTATGTGCTATTGATGTTGAATCGGGCACCGAATTTACTGCCGGGTTCAATTGGTCGGTACTGGTAAAGTCTGCACCGGTAAATAATTGATATTTTAAACCGGGATTTGTACCTGTAAAGTTTACTGGTGCAAAAGGCTGTTTATTGTAAACCACGGTATGCAAAATATCACTGCGCTTACCGGTTGGTGTAATAGCTATGCTTTTCAGTTCGCGGTATTGATCAGGCGGAACATTGTAGGTCATAGGTTTGGTAAATTCCAAATCGGTTTCGCGTGGTGTATAACCATCAATGGTATAGTAAACCCTGGCGGTAGTAACCGGTGGTTTTAAGTTAACGGTTAACTGGTTACCAAATACAATGGTATCTTTTGCGCCAATAACTTCGGGCACACGGTAATCAAAATCATTTTTATCCATCCAGGCCAATTGCCCCGGCAGGCGGGTTTCTAAAAAGTCCTTATAGTTTTTATTGGCCAAAGGCGTCCATCCCACTTCGGATAGGGCCATCATACGTGGCATCAGCATATATTCAACCTTATTTTCGGTGGCAATGTATTCTGTCCACAAGTTGGCCTGTACTCCTATAATATATTTTTGCTGTTCGGGTGTTAATACCGACGGGGTCGGGTTATAAGCATAAGTCATGCTTAGTGGCTTATAACTGCCAATGCCAACCGGCTCGGTGCCTAACCTGCCCTGGGCATGGTCTATATATAAACCTAAACTGCTGGGTGCCATGATCACATCATGCGATTGACGCGCGGCAGCTATACCACCGGCTTCACCGCGCCAGCTCATAATAGTAACATTGGGCGCAATGCCGCCATCCAATACCTCATCCCAGCCAATAACTGTACGCCCTTTTGAGTTTACAAACGCCTCAATACGTTTTACAAAATAGCTTTGCAACTCTTTTTCGTCTTTTAATTTAAGGCGTTTCATTAATTGCTGCGCGAACTTTGAATTTTGCCAGTCATCTTTGGCAACCTCATCACCACCTATATGGATATATTTACTCGGGAACAGGTCCATAACTTCTGTTAACACATCCTGTAAAAAATTAAAGGTGGCATCTGTTGGGCAATAAACATCATGGCGTTCGCTCCAGGTGCCCGATACCGTGTAACTTTCAGGGATATTACAGCCATATTCGGGATAAGCTGCCAAAGCTGCATCCGAGTGGCCCGGCATTTCAATTTCGGGGATGATATTAATGTATCTTTCAGTGGCATATTTAATTACGTCGCGTATTTCGTCCTGGGTATAAAATCCGCCATAAGGCGTATTATCAAATTGTTGTGGGGTGCGGTCGTGATAATTGCCTATAAGTGTTTCATTACGGCGGCTGCCAATTTCGGTTAGTTTCGGATATTTTTTTATTTCGATGCGCCATCCCTGGTCGTCAGTTAAATGCCAATGAAAGTTATTCAGCTTATACCGTGCCATCAGGTCTATATATTTTTTAACAAACTCAACCGAGAAAAAATGTCGGCAAACATCCAGCATCAAACCACGGTAGCCAAAACGCGGATAGTCTTCAATTTGCGCGCAAGGCAATTTAACCGTGGCCGACCTATCCAACGGCATTAACTGTATCAGTGTTTGCACACCATAAAATATACCTGCGCCCTTACCAATCAGTGTAATATTTTGAGGGGTGATGACCAATCGGTAACCTTGCGCAGGCAAGGCATCGGCACCTGCAGAAGTGATAATTATGCTGTTGTTTACCGACTGACCGTTATAA
>JAICMD010000355.1 GCA_025929405.1 Mucilaginibacter sp.
AGAGTAGGTCGGTGCCAAATTTTACAAGAACCCTGTTCACAAATGTGGATGGGGTTTTTTGTTTATAAGCCTTTGCTTATTTTACACATTGTTGTAAACTTTATTTTGCCTAACTCACCAAAACGTGTGGCATTATACCTTATTTTTAAGCCATGTATTGGTTAAAACGGATATTGGCAACTTTGGCTTTTGCGCTAATATATTCGGTTGGTATGGGGCAGGGCAAATTGCAATTGCTGCAACTCCCCTACGCTGTCAGCAGCATTAATGAAGAGTTTTCGGGCATGGCACAATACCATAAGCGCATATACCTGCTACCCCAATACGGTAACCATAAAGAAACTAAACTGCGCGGTGAAGTGGACATTTACAGTATATCATCAGATAGTATTAAGGGTGCTATTGAGGGTAAGGATACTTTACATTACTTCCGCACGCTTAAACTAAAAAACCTTAACCAACTCCCCAATGAAATTACCGACTACTATCAGGGCTTCGAAGCTATCACGATAGCCAATAACCAGGTATTCCTTACTATTGAAACACAGGACAAATACTATTATTGCTACCTGCTAAAAGGTACACTGGATACTGCTAAAAATGAAGTATATATAGATAGCCGTCATTTCATTCGCTTGCATCGCTATCCTTATATAGTTAATGCAGGGTTTGAAAGCCTGGCTTATCTACCTAAAGAAAAAAAGCTGTTGGCTTATTATGAGTTTAATGCTATGCCCAACGGTGGCATTGGCTATTTGATTGATCCTGATTTTAAATCTCAGCCCAAACCGATTAAGGCGCCTTATTTATATTTCAGGATGACGGATATTACCGCGACCAAAGATGACCGTTTATATGGTATAAATTATTATTACGGCGGTGATTATTACGACTATTTGAAAAACGGTATATTACAAAGTCCTGAAACTAAAATAAAGGCAGTAATTCCTGACCTTGCCGCACCTTTAAGGAACAATCCTCAATATCTTAATGATAAACAAACCACTTATGCCCGCATTGTAACCCTTAAAAATTACAAGGCCAAACAATGGCAGCAGGTAGTAACTTTTGATGGCTATAAAAACAATTGGGAGGGTATTACACTGTTTAAAAAAGGCGCGCTGATAATTACTGATGCAAACCGCAGCACCAAGCAGTTAACTACTTTTGGATATATAGAATTTTAATTTATCATTCCGCAATCAGCATTCCGATTTCCGCATTAACTACAAGCCTTTATTGATCGCCTGGTAAACTGCATCCTGTATTCGTGGGCGAATACGTAAACTTGATAATCTTTCCGAAACTTTAGGGTATACCCGGTTGGATAAAAACACATAAACCAGGTTATATTTCGGATCGACCCATACACAGGTACCCGTGTAGCCGGTATGCCCATACGCCTGCGGCGATGCCAGCTCGGATGGATAATGGCGTTCAGGTATCGGATCCCAGCGATCAAAACCCAGGCCCCGTCGGCTGATGTTTGATTGCTTGACACTGAACAGATCAACCGTCTCAGGTTTAATATATAGGTCGCCGCCATAGGTGCCGCGGTTTAAAAGCATCTGGTATAAAATGGCTACATCATTAGCGCTGGCAAATAACCCTGCATGGCCTGCAACGCCACCCATCAACGCCGCGGTTGGGTCGTCCACATAACCATCTAATAATGCATGGCGAAACTCCTGTTCATTTTCGGTAGGGACTATCTGGTCTGCCGGGAAACGTTTAAGCGGCAAAAAACCGGCGGTTTGCATTCCAAGCGGGTTATAAAATTGCTGCTGTACATAATCATTTAGCGGAATTGATGTAAGTGTTTCGCCA
>JAICMD010000060.1 GCA_025929405.1 Mucilaginibacter sp.
CAATGCAATAGGTATCTAAGGCTCCGGCAAAACGTTCATTAGGCGTTTTTTTACCTTTAACTACGGGCAGGGCCAGGTAGTTCTCTACAAAGTCGGCATACACATCAAGCATTTGCTCGGTTTCGGCAATGGCTTCTTCGGCGGTTGCATGGGCGGTATGGCCTTCCTGCCATAAAAATTCGGTTGTACGTAAAAACATACGGGTACGCATTTCCCAACGCACTACGTTAGCCCATTGGTTAACTAAAATAGGCAGATCGCGGTATGATTGTATCCAGCCTTTATAGGTGTTCCATATAATTGTTTCTGATGTTGGGCGCACTATCAATTCTTCTTCCAGTTTGGCTTCCTCATCAACAATAATATTGCCATCGCCATCGTTTTTTAACCTGTAATGTGTTACCACTGCACATTCCTTAGCAAAGCCATCCACGTGGCTTGCTTCTTTTGAGAAAAAAGATTTTGGAATAAACATGGGAAAATAGGCATTTACGTGGCCTGTGTCTTTAAACATCTTGTCTAACACGGCCTGCATTTTTTCCCAGATGGAGTACCCATAGGGTTTAATGATCATACAACCTTTTATTGGCGAATATTCGGCCATATCGGCTTTTATCACCAGGTCATTATACCATTGTGAATAATCTTCATCTTTACTTACAACACCTTTACTCATAAAAATTGTGGAATAGAATTTGACTGATTAATTACTTAATATTGTGGCCAAATTTATAAATTTATAAGTTAATTAAACCTTTATAATCCATATAGTCTAACATATACCATGAAAAGGAACCTTATATTGGGAATTGCTTTCATCGGCGCTGTTGCGCTGAGTTCCTGCTCTTCAACCACTCAACTTACCAGGAGCTCAAATCCTGCTAATGATGATGATGTTTACTATACAAAGGCTAAAGCCGGTGACAGAACCGAGTATATTAATGACCCGGATTATTTGGCAAGCCAGCAAGCAAACGATGATGATGACTACTATTATTATGGTGATTACGCATCACGCATAAACCGCTTTAATTATTATTCGCCTTTTGATTATGGCGATCCATTTTATTATGGCTATAGCCCATACGCCTATACCGGGCGCTTGGGTATAGGCCTGGGGCTTGGATTGGGTTACGGATATGGCTATGGTAATCCATACGGAATGTATTATGGTTATTCGCCTTACTTTAACTGGGGCTATTCACCATATTTTGATTTAGGGTATGGTTATTCGCCTTACTTAGGTTACGGATATGGCTTGGCTGGCGGCAGCTATTTTGGCGGCTATGGCAGCCTTGCATTAGGCGGTACAAGTTACGGACAGCGCAGCCGTCCGCAATATGCCAATGGCCAAAACCCGGTGGTTAACAGAACCATCCGCTCAAACATGCCAACACCAAACAGTGCTATTTTACGTGGCAATACGGCTCAGGGCCGTGTTACTAACGGCGTTATGCAACGTAATGTTGATGGCAGCGGCGCTCGCGCTGTAAGAAGCGCGCAGCCACAGCAGCAGCAACCTATATTTCAACGTGCGCCACAACAAAGCTTTGGCAACTCCAACAACTCGGGTAGCTTTAGTGGTGGTAACTCCGGTGGCGGAGGTAGTAGCGGCGGCGGTGGCCGGCCTGCACGACCATAGTTTAACCCCTATCTAAAAAAACTCTATGAAAATAAAATATATACTCAGTGTTATTGCTATAGTAGCAATAAGCAAAAGCAGTTTTGCACAATATGCGCAGGATGCCGTACGGTTCTCAACTTTTCAAACCGGATCATCATCACGGATTAAGGCTATTGGTAATGCGGGTACAGCCATTGGCGGCGATGTAAGCTCAATAGGCGGTAATCCGGCAGGCTTAGGCTTTTTTACACGTTCAGAATACAGCGTTACGCCCGAGTACAATGGCTCAACCGATAATACTACTTATTTGGGCCAGGGGGCAATGGCAACCAAAAATGGCGTAAACTTTAATAATGCTTCGCTGGTATTTTATAACCGCGTAAATACACCGCGCGGCGTAAACAAAAATAAAGGCTGGCTTAGCTTTAATTTTGGCCTGGGCTATAACCGCACCAATGATTTTAACGAAAACATTTATTACAGCGGCAGAAACAGCAGCAGTTCAATAAATGATTATTACGCTAGCCTGGCCAATAGCAGCGGCATAGCCAGTGGTACATTACCCGGTTTTGCTTATGACCATAACCTGATAGATTTATATGGGTCGCCGGCAACTTATCAAAAAAATAATGTGGCAGGTACTTCTGCCGATCAGGCAAACAGCATTAGCCGCACAGGCGGACAATCAGAATTTAACCTGGCATTGGGTGCAAACTATAGTAATAAATTATACCTGGGCTTTAGTATAGGTTTAACCGATCTGAATTATACATCGGCCAATAACTTTTACGAAAGCGGACTTGCCTCTGTATTGGAAGGTTCGCCGGCAGTAGGTGTAAACCGCACTTATAATTCAACCTATAGCCAGGAGCAGGTTACTTCAGGATCAGGTTTTAATGCCAAATTTGGTTTAATGTATAAAATTACCGAGGCGGTAAGGTTTGGCGCATTGTTTACTACACCTACTTATTACAGCATTAATGACACCTATTCAGAAGGTTTGGCAACCAGCCTGAGTAACGGCAATACATACCAGGATGGCCCGGTTGATTATCCGCTAAGCTATACCATGCGTACACCGTTAAAAGTTGCAGGCGGTTTATCATTCTTTTTAGGCAAGTTTGGCTTCCTATCTGGCGATGCTGAGTATATTGACTATAGCACAACATATATAAACAGCAATAGTGATTATAGTAACTCGTATGACAACAATCTTATTAAGCAAAACTACCGTGCAACAGTAAATGCACATGTGGGCGCCGAAGCAAGAATTACCAATAATTTCTCTTTACGTGGTGGCTACGGAATGCAGGGCAGCCCGTTAAAGCAAAACGGCACTAATACCAATACTATCAGCGGTGGTTTAGGCTATCGTTTTGAAGGCGGTTATTATATTGATGCTACTTACAGTCATGTTGATGGTACGCAATTATTAACCCCATACACTTTAACAAGTGCATCGCCTGCAGCAAGTGTAAACAGAAATTTAAATAATGTTTTTGTTACTATAGGTTTCAGGTATTAAACCTATCTCGCTATAAAAAAAGAAAAGCCGGCTTAAATAAACCGGCTTCTTTTTTTACGCTATATGCTTAATCCTCATTAACAAACGAGCGCAGCATCCAGGTATTTTTTTCCTTAAACTGCATAAAGCGGTTTATCATATCATTAGTACCGTCATCACCGGCATCGGATGTAATTTCCAGTAATTCACGTTCCATTTCTATCAAAGTGGCCATATCGTCAATCAATGCCTTAACCATTGCGGTATCTTTTAATCCAATGGTATTTATTTCTTTTAGTGACGACGTTTTAATATAATCATCAAATGTGCTGTATGGCGATTTGCCCAGGGTTAATATACGCTCGGCCAGTTCATCAATGGTAACCAAAGCCTCGGTATACAGTTCTTCAAACTTTACGTGCAGTGTAAAAAAGCTTTTGCCCTTTACATTCCAGTGGCAGCCACGCAGTTTTTGATAGTGGATATGGTAATTAGCCAGTAAATCATTTAAATGATCAACCACTGGCTTTACTTCTTTTTCTTTTAAGCTGATTTTTTTTGCGTCCATAAGTAATTGTAATTTGATGTGAGTAAACGTGAGTTAGTTTATATTATTTATAAAGTTAAAACAGTTTTTGATTTTATGCCATATTTGCACTTCAATATGGCAATGCTATTACCTTATATAAACGAACAATTTAACGGCGTTATATGGCGCATGGAAATTGACAGCATTACCGATACCGTTTTTTTAGAAATAAGAAACACGGCAGATAAGCAGGTCTCGTTTGCATCCATCAACTTAAACACCGGCCATATAAACTTTAAAAACCTAACCCGGCCCGAAAGGTGGCTTACGGGTATTGAAGCGGCATATCAAGGGATATTGTTGCTTCATCAATACCAATCGGCAAGCAGTCCGGCGCATAAAGGGGTTATTGCCGTTGATGGTGTTACCGGCACCGAATTATGGAGCAATTATATTTATGCCTTTGATAGTATTACTACCGGCGGCGCCGTATTATATAATACGCAATTACAACCCAAAAAACTATTTGTTACCAATGTTAAAACCGGTGCAACCTTAAAAGCATTTGAGCCGTTAAAAGATACCGTGCCGGATAATTACATAACAACTGCTGATATTTTACCATTATCTTCATTGCCACCTCAATTAGATGCAGTTACACCGGTTGGCGACTTTATACATTCGGTTTATTTCAATAACTACAGAATTGTATCTTTGCACATGGATAATACAGGGGCACTAAACCAAAATTTATTTATTATAAACAATAATCAAACTGTTTATGAAGATATATTAAACGCCGATATACAAAAAATGCAACCCGAGGCGTTTATACTTCATAAAAACCATTTATTGTATATTAAAAACAAGTCAAAAATTAAGGCTATTACCTTATAAGCCTTTAATAATTTGTTATGAAATTTAAACTATTATTAATAACCGTATTCTCTGTTGCGTCAGTACAGGTGTTTGCATCTGCCCCGGCAGATTCAGTTGGAGTTGAGAATTTAAATGGCAAAAAAGTAGTATTACACAAGCTTGACCCAAAGGATAATTATTACTCTATAGGCCGCCGTTATAATGTTAAGCCCAACACTATTATACAGTTTAATAACAACGCCCCTTTAATTATTGGCAATGTTATTAAAGTACCTACTGATTTACCTTTTACACAAGCTGCAGCATCTGCATCGGCCCAATATAACAAACCTGCAGCACAGCAAACCACCGCTGCATCAGCCAATGGAACAATTATACAACAATATAAAGTATCAGCAGGCGAAACTTTATATGCCATAGCCAGGCGTTTTAATACTACAGTTGATGATATAACCAGCTTAAATGGTTTAACTTCTACCTCGTTATCTGCAGGGCAAATTTTAAAAGTACGCAATGGCGTGCCTGAGCCTGTTGCGGTACAGCATCCGGTAGTTAAGCGCGACTCGACAATTGTTGTGCTTACTACTGATAGCGGCACTATTGACAGGCGCGGAGGCCCAAATAAGTTTGGCCTGTTTGAAAAAAGCGAAAAAGGTGTTGCTACCTGGATTGATGACCCAAGCCTGGATGCCGGGAAAAAACTGGCATTGCACCGCACAGCCCCTATAGGCACCGTTATAAAAATTACCAACCCCATGACGGGCCGCACCACTTTTGCTAAAGTAGTGGGCCGTATTAATGATAGCGAGGCAACCAAGGATGTTATTATTGTAATGACCAAAAATGTTGCCGAATCAATTGGCGCGTTAGACAAACGTGTACACGTAAACATTAGCTACGGCAGCCCTAATGAATAAACCTTTTATTGTTGGCATTGCCGGTGGCAGCGGCTCAGGCAAAACATTTTTTTTAAACAGGTTTCTTGACCATTTTACGCCGGATGAGGTTTGCCTGGTATCGCAGGATGATTATTACATCCCTGTAGCCCATACCATGACTGCCGAAGAAAACAAACTATACAACTTTGATCTTCCTGACACTATTGACAATAGCCACTTTGAAAACGACATACAAAAGCTGCTTGTTAATAAAACCATCTATAAAAAGGAATACACTTTTAATAATCCAAACGCTACACCCAAGTTATTACAAATTAAGCCTGCCCCTATACTAATAGTTGAAGGCTTATTCATACTGCATTTTAAAGGCATTGCCAATTTGCTGGATATGAAAATTTTTGTTGATGCTGATGAAGATATAGCATTACAACGCCGTTTAAAACGCGATTTGATTGAACGCGGCTACTCAAACGATGATGTGTTGTATAAATGGGTTAACCACGTAGTACCGGCTTATAAAGAATATTTACTCCCCTATAAAAACGAGTGCGATAAAGTTATCCTGAATAATACCCACACTGCCGATGACATCCTTGCTGTTACCGAACAGATATCGCAGGAATTAAGAAAAAAAGTATTAACTGCAAAAAACTAATGAAGCCTTTTTTTGCTTCAAATTCATTTTTCAGTTAAAAAACATTGCAATCGATTACAGTAATAAACATCTGGTTTCACAGATGTATAATTGTAACATTTATACTCAGAAAAAAATATCGAAAAAGAAATTAACTTTATAAGTTACTTATAATCAGCAACTTATTTTTTTAAAAATATTAGATATTATGATTTTAATATCTATATATTTATTTATTACATAATAAGCCAATTATTAACCTGGATTTCTTTTTGTTTAATATCTGCATTTCTCTCATAAAAATGCGGGCATTAGCAGTAACCTATGATGAACATCGAAGATCTACAATATGCTATTAATAAAGTTTCGTTATATGACGATCAATCGTATTTTGAAAAAATTTATGCGGCCTATTATAACAAGCTTTTCAGGCTATCATTATCTATAGTAAAATCCGAAGAAATTGCCGAAGAGGTGTATGATGATGTTATGCTTAACATCTGGGAAAAAAGAAAGCAGTTAAATGAAATTAACAATTTTACAGTTTATTTATATGTATCTGTAAAAAATGCTTCTTTAAGACATTTAAGTCGCTCAAGTAAAATATCAAGCGTTAATATTAATGATGTTATTGTTGATATTGAGGATATGAACCCAATAGCTCATGAACGACTGATTGCCCGCGAGTTTATGGAAAAAATAAATACAGTTATAGCTTCGCTTCCGCCTCAATGCAAATTAGTTTTTAAACTGGTGAAAGAAGATGGCTTAAAATACAAGGAAGTAGCCGAGATATTGGACATCAGCGTAAAAAATGTTGAATACCACATGGGCAATGCCTTAAAAAAGATAAGCAACAGTATATCGGCCTATAATTTAGCCCATCATAAAATAATTTAACATTTTCCCCTGCGCACATTACATTATTTTCACTACACTCATTAATAATTTGCTGATATTATTAGGTTACCCTATAATTTACTAAAAATTTAACAATAATAAAAATAACACTGGGGTAATTGCTGTTTTATGTATCCTATTAATAATGGATGCAAACCGTATATGGGTATTAATTGGTAAAAAAATAGCAGGTAATGCTACAGCCGATGAAATTACCGAATTGAATAACCTGTTGGAAGAGCATGTTGGTGGTGAATATCCGCTGCGCGAACTTGAAGAGATGTGGCTGTTTGATAAAAACCAACCCACCGATAAAACCCCCGACGAGATAAAACAAAAGTGGAAAAATTTTAAAACTAAACTGCCTTCCAAAACACCTATTATTCAGATAAAAAAAATCAGACCACTTATATGGCTGGCGGCATGTTTAATAGCGGCCTTCTTTATATTAATTATTAAATTATCAATAGATAAATTTTACAACCCGGACGATTTACTTACCGGTGTTGTACAGGCACCCGTTGGCTCATCAAGTAAATTAATTTTGCCCGATGGTACAAAGGTATGGTTAAATGCCAATAGCAAATTAACCTATAAAAAGCAGTTTGGCCAACGGTTTCGTCAGGTTTACTTATCAGGCGAGGCTTTTTTTGATGTTGTAAAAGACGCCAAACACCCTTTTATTGTAAATACAAGTTCATTACGCTTGCGGGTATTAGGCACTGCCTTTAACGTGCGCGCATTTGAAACCGATAAAACATCCGAAGCAGCACTGGTAAGAGGTTCGATAGAAGTTACACTGGTTGATCATCCTGATAAAAAACTTACCCTTAAACCTTCAGAAAAAATTGTTGTACGCAATCCTGATGTAAAAAAAGGATCGTTTTTGGGTATAAACGCTACTACAACAACTTCGCAAACCCCATTAATTACTTTAACTAATATTCATTACAGCGCATCAGAAGCATTGCCGCAGGAAGCACAATGGATTGAGAAGAAACTTGCGTTTACATCTGAAAGTTTTGATGATATAGCAGGAAGAATGGAGCGATACTACAACGTAAAGATTGACTTTCAGGATGAAGACGCCAAAAATATAATATTCTCAGGAAGCTTTAAAAACGAAAGTATTGATCAGGCGATGAAGGCTTTACAGGCAAGCGGCAACTTTCATTACAAAATTGAAGATAATAACATAACCATAACTAAATAACCAATTAACTTAAAAAAAGGAGAAAATATGAAATAAGAAAAGCTACAAACCTCAAAAAGATAGCTTTATAATAAAAGCGGAAAGTGGTCGAGAACTTCCCGCTTTAAGGCTCGCTGTCTTAACTACTTACAGTTGAAATATCATAGTTAAAACTAACCAATTACTAAATTATGAAAAAAATAGTTTACGGCACCAATCTGGTGTGTAACAAACGTATATTAAAACTTCTCATTATGTCAAAATGTATACTGCTGCTTGTCATAATTTCATCATTTCAAAGTTTCTCAAAAGGATTTAGTCAAGATAAAATCAGCGTTAAATTAAATAATGCGTCTTTACGAGAAGCCTTCCATGAAATTGAAAAAAAGTCAAATTATCATTTTTTGTATAATGACGCTTTGTTTAAAGGTGTTAACATAAAAATTACTGCACAATTTACAGATGCCAATATTAACGATGTAATGCCTAAATTGTTATCAGATAGCAAGTTATCTTATGAAATAACTCCAAATTCAAATCTGATAACTATCAAATCGTCACAAAATGCTGTTGCAATACCCATTCGTGGTAAAGTAACTGATAGCAAAGGTGCACCATTAGTGGGCGTTACTATCAGAGAGAAAGGCACGCAAAATGCTACCGTAAGTGATATTGATGGTAACTACCGCTTGTCGGTATCCGATAGAAATGCAGTTATAGAGTTTACCTATGTGGGCTACACCTCTCAAGAGCAAAAAGTTGGTAGTGAAACCACAATTAATGCTCAATTAGCAGAAACCGCTTCAAATCTTAACGAGGTTGTGGTTGTAGGTTACGGCACGCAAAAAAAAGCAACTGTAACCGGCTCCGTAAGCAGTGTTAAAGGTTCGGAATTGGCACAGGCACCTGTTCCAAATATTTATAACTCGGTTGTAGGTCGTGTAGCCGGTGTAACCGGCCGTCAGGAAAACGGTGCCCCGGGTGGTGGCGGTAATAGTAACATCTCAATTCGCGGTGTTAATACAACCGGTAATAATAATGCACTAATTGTTGTTGATAACGTTGTACGTAACAACATCAACCAAATTGACCCTAATGATATTGAAACAGTATCTGTTCTTAAAGATGCGGCTGCGGTGGCTCCATACGGTTTAGGTGGTGCTAATGGCGTAATTTTAATTACAACCAAGCAGGGTAAAATTGGTGCGCCAACTATATCACTAAATTCATGGTATGGCGTGCAAGGGCCAACTTATTACCCTAATGTATTAGGCCCGCAGGATTATCTGCGTTTAAAGAACGAAGCATTAATTAATGACAACGTTGGTGTTACAAGCACCCCGGCAGGTTTAACAGCACAATCATATATTGACAATTATCTGAATATGCATGCTGCCGACCCGGACAGATACCCAATTGCTACACCTAAAGACATTGTTAATTTTCATGCACCAATGCAACAGCACAACGTTCAGGTAAGCGGCGGTAGCGACAGGATCAAGTTTTTTACAAACCTTGGTTTTTTTAACCAAAAAGGCATGTTTGATCAGGTTGCTTATACACGCTATACCTATAGCATGAACCTAGAGGCAAAAGTAACAAACACTACTACTTTCACTATGTCATTAAATGGTTCGCAGGAAAAAGATGATAACATCGACCCTGATAATAGTGTTTATAACTTATTACGTGATACTTACAAATACATCCCTACAGATCCGTACAGGTTTAGTAACGGTTTATGGGGCGCATCAGCAGGTTTAAGCCCGTTGGCACCTTTAAATTCGGGAGGCTATAGCCGCAACTACTTTAATGCATTGCTGTCAAGCTTTAGCGTTGATCAGAAATTACCTATTAAAGGTTTAAGCATAAAGGGCGTTGTAAGTTATGACCCTACCTATCAAAACCAAAAAAACTACCACAGGCCTTATGTATATTATAATATAAATACAACTACAACACCATATACTTATACACAAGCTATTTCAACATCTGAGGGCCCTAACAGTTATACTTACTTGTATGAAAACTTTGCAAAAAATCAAAACTTTACCTATCAAGGTTATTTAAATTACCACAATACTTTTGGTAAACATGAACTAACCGGCTTAGTTGTAGCCGAAGCCAGGAATAGCAGAAATGACTCATTTAATGCACGCATCAACAACTATGCGTTAAATGCTGATGAGTTTAATTTTGGTAGTTCAAACAAAAATGACTACACCATACAAGGTACTTCAGGTACAGGTAGCCAGGTAGGTTACGTTTACAGGGTTAGCGATGCGTATGATGGCGGCAAGTATATATTGGAAGCGTCAGGACGTTATGATGGTCATTATTATTTTGCACCGGGCAAACAATACGCTTATTTCCCTGCATTCTCAGCCGCCTGGAATATATCCAGAGAAAAGTTTATGCAAAATGTTACCTGGGTTAATAACTTAAAACTACGTGGGTCTTGGGGTAAATCAGGGCAACTTGCAGGTAATGCCTATCAGTTTGTTAATGCCTACAATTTAAATGGTAATGCCTACGCTTTTGGTACCGGAACACTTGTACAGGGAACAACACCAACTAACCAGGCTAATCCATTTATTACCTGGGAACAAGCCGTAAAAACAGATGTAGCTGTTGAAGCCACATTGTTTAACAACTTGCTTAACGTTGAAATTGACGCATTCCAGTCAAAAAGGACAGGTATGTTGGTAAATCCGCAAACTACCACCCCGGCCGAATATGGTATTGGCCTTAATCAGGTAAATGGCGGCGCTATGCAAAGTTCAGGTATTGAGGTAACTTTAGGATCATCACACAGGTTTGATAACGGCTTGTATGTAGGCTTAAATGGTAACCTTACTTATGCTACCAACAAGTTAACTCAGGTTTATGAAAGTGCGGCAACCTATAACAACCCTAACCGCAGGCAAACCGGCAGGCCATACGGAACGCAATTTGGTTTACATGCATTAGGTTTATTCCAGCAATCTGACGATAAAAACGGAGATGGTATAATCAATGCGGCTGACGGTTATACCGTAACTCAATTTGGCACGTTACATCCGGGTGATATTAAATACCAGGATACCAATGGCGATGGAAAAATTGACGTAAACGATAACGTAGTTATTGGTAAAAACCCGCTACCACTGTTAAACTATGGCTTTACCTTAACTGCCAACTGGAAAGGGTTTGATGCAAGCGCATTCTTCCAGGGTTCTGCAATGTCATCAATTGGTACCCAAGGATTTTTAACTGTACCATTTACAGTTAACAACTCAAACGCTGGTTATGAGTATTATAACAACCGTTGGACACCTGCAACACCAAATGCAAAATACCCACGCGCAAACTCGGCTCCTACCTCAAATAACACCCAAACATCTGACTTCTGGGTTAAAGACGGTAGTTTTTTAAGGCTAAAAACAGTAACTATAGGTTATACTATACCTGGTTCAGTTGTTCGTGCATTGAAAATCAAATCTGTTAGATTATATGTAACAGGTCAAAACGTATTTACCATCAGCAAAATTAACTGGATAGACCCTGAGTTAGCAGGCGGTAGTAATACAAACATCAATGGCGGCACCGGTAACAACCCGGGTTCAGAAACCTTGTTCCCGATACAAAAAAGTATAACTTTTGGCCTAAACGCCACTTTTTAATTATTAACCAATTAATAAATAAGAAATATGACAAGTATGAAATTTTTATTAAAAGTAGCATTGGTCGGAGTATTACTGAGTGTTTTTTCATGTAAAAAATACCTTAATGACAATGTTAACAAAGGCACTGTGCCCGAAAGTATTCAATGGGCATCAGAAGGTAACGCAGACCTGTTTTTAAATGCACTATATGGCCAAACATATAATTGGCATAACAGTCCTGATTACCTGGATAGCTTTACAGATGATAATGATGGCGGTATTTACTGGAGATCATACCGCTGGAAACAAGGTATTGTTGATCCATCTTCAGACGGCGGTTATCCCGAAGGTGAAACCCAGGGTGGCCCTACCTTTAACGTAAGTAGCAACAATTATGGCGACTGGAAACCTACTTATGCCCGTATAAGAAGCTGTAACCTTTTTATACAAAAAGTAACCGAGAATAAAGGCGGTGTATTTAGTGCAGCATGGGCAGCAAAAAGAATTGATGAAGTAAGGTTTTTACGTGCCTGGTGGTATGCACAACTATGGCAATTTGTAGGCGGTGTACCAATTATTACCAAAGTACTTGATAATACCGATGGCAGTGATATCCTATATGCACGCAATACTTTTGAAGAAACTTACAATTTTATCAATAGCGAATTAGATGCTGTTATTGCTGATAATAAATTAGCCGTTAAATATAATAATGGCAATGCCGATGCCGGTCGTGCAACTTTAGGCGCTGCAATGATGGTAAAGGGCTGGGTACAATTATATGCCGCAAGCCCTGCTTTTAACTCTGGTACCAGCCCAACCGGCACTGCCGATCCTAACAATTTGATACATTTTGCCACAGCGGATAATAACAGATGGGCAGCCGCGGCAGCTACATTTAAAAAATTCATGGATACCTATACGCAATATAGTTTATTCCCTCAATTGGATAGAATGTGGGATGTAGGTAATGAATACAATTCAGAGGTGATATGGGACAGACAACAGGTTGCCGGTGTTGGTGGCGCTATGAGTAATAGCGTTGATACCTATGGTGGCCCTGTTTATATATTAGGCCAATACCATACCTGGGGTAACTACTGCCCTACACAGGAATTGGTTGATAGTTACCGGATGGCTAATGGCAAAAGAATAACTGATCCAACATCAGGATATGATCCTAATAACCCGTATGTAGGCCGCGAACCGCGTTTTTATCAAACCATTGTTTATGATGGAGCACCTTACAAACAAAACTGGATGTCAAAAACTGATACCATCTGGACCAGAATGGATGATGCCCCTAATAGCCCTCACTTTAATAATCCAACAGTAGTTGGCACGGGTACTAATCGCATCGACTTTGGTACTGCCGATGCAAGCAATACAGCATATTATTTCAAAAAGAAATTAAATCCTGATGCGCCGGAAGGTAATGCTGCAAACGGTATGAATTATGTTTACTACCGATACGCTGAAGTATTATTAGGTTATGCTGAAGCTCAAAATGAAGCTGTTGGCCCAGACGCATCTGTGTATGAAGCCGTTAATAAAATCAGGCAGCGTGCCTCAACCAATCTTCCTCCGCTTGACGCTGGATTAACACAAGATCAAATGCGTCAGGAAATCAGAGATCAGCGCCGTATTGAGTTTGCATGGGAAGCTAAACGTTTCTATGATATTATACGCTGGAAAATTGCGAAAGATGTAATGAGCGTAGATCGTCATGCCATGAAAATTTATAACACTTCTCCTACAGATAACAAGGGTGTATGGAAATATGAACCGGTTCCATTGAACCACCCGCATGTATTTACAGACAAGATGTATATGAACCCAATTCCACAATCGGTATTGGATATAAATAAAAAGCTGGTTCAAAACCCAGGATATTAATAATTGATTAATTTTGTTGAAGGCTGTCTTAGCAATAAGGCAGCCTTTTTTTATTTGATATAAAGTCAAACAATTTTAACAAATACCCTATTGTAAATAGGTAGCAGTTAATTACTTTACCTATGCTTAAAGAAAATGAATTTGAGCGTTATCAGGATGATAAGCCTCAAGCAAATCAAAACAATATAGCTAATCAGGGCAGCAAGCCAATACACGAGGGGCAGCCTATGGGCGGGCAAAACTTTGGCCGCAATAACAATACACCGGCCGGCGATGATAGAAACAATCCGTCACGCAACGCCGGATACAGCAATGCCTACTTTCGCCGGACTGAACCATCAGAAGAGCATCCCGAAGACAGCAACTTTAAACCCGCCTACCAGGAAGGTGAGCCTGATTATAACAGCGCTCAACCCTATGCAAAAGGAGGCCGGGAGTACGCAAGTGACCATGAAGCGAAATCAAAGTCGTCATACCAGCAAGGTACTGCCGATGATGAAATTGCCGATCATGATATATCAAACCCGGATAATGAACAACAAATTGGCTGGGGCGACAATATACTGTAAGGCCGGTTATTTTAAATAAACGTAGGTAATACCATCGCCTCCCCTATCC
>JAICMD010000305.1 GCA_025929405.1 Mucilaginibacter sp.
CGCCATGATCGGCGGTGCCGCCTTGCTGGCCGATGGTATCATCACTCCGCCTATCTCTATTACCTCTGCGATAGAAGGTCTGGAAGAACTGCCCAAATTGAGAGGCATGCCTACAGACACGATCATGATCATTGTACTGATCATCCTCTGTGTGTTCTTTTTCCTTCAGCAATTCGGAACGGCTTCCATTGGTAAGATCTTCGGGCCGGTCATGTTTGTCTGGTTTACCATGCTGGCAGTGCTGGGTGCTGTTCACGTATCGGACGACCTGGCGATCTTCAAAGCATTAAGTCCGCATTATGCCATAGAATTCCTCCGCACCTATCCGCACGGATTCTGGCTATTGGGTGCTGTATTCCTTTGTACCACCGGGGCCGAAGCGCTATACTCAGACCTGGGGCATTGCGGCCGCTCAAACATACAAGTAAGCTGGATATATGTTAAAACCTGCCTTATTTTAAATTATCTGGGCCAGGCGGTATGGCTTTTACAGCGTAACGGCCAAATTATCAACCTTAACCTTGAAAATCCTTTTTATAAAATAATGCCGCAATGGTTTTTAATATTTGGTATTGGTATAGCTACCGTTGCCGCTATTATTGCCAGCCAGGCTTTAATATCAGGATCATTTACGTTGATTGCCGAAGCGGTGCGCCTTAACTTATGGCCAAAGGTTAAAATACATTATCCGAGCGAGCAAAAGGGACAGTTATATGTATCAAGCGTTAACTGGTTATTATGCGCAGGATGTATTGGCGTGGTATTGCTGTTTAAACATTCAGACGCTATGGAAGCGGCATACGGTTTAAGTATTACCGTAGCCATGTTGATGACTACCATACTGGTATCCAAATTCCTGAAAAAGAAAAAAGTACCTAACTATGTTGTAGGTATATTTTTGGTGATGTACCTGCTTATTGAGGGCACTTTCTTGTTTGGTAACCTGAACAAATTTGTAGACGGTGGTTGGTTTACATTATCAATTGGTTTTATATTATTCTCTATCATGTGGACCTGGCACATTGCCCGCCGCATACGTAACCGGTACGTTAAGTTTATTGAGATTGAGGATTACTATAAAATAATAACCGAATTAAGCGAGGATGAAAGCGTACCTAAATACGCCTCGCAACTGGTGTATTTAACCAGTGCCAATTTTGATTCGGAAATTGAATCGAAAATAATTTACTCCATCCTGCAAAAGCAACCTAAGCGCGCCGATGTTTACTGGCTGGTACACGTTGATGTGGTGGATGAACCGTATAAAAAAGAATACGAAGTAAACTTCCTGGTACCCAATAAGCTTATAAGGATTGATTTTAAACTTGGCTTCAGGGTTGAACAGCAAATTAACCTGTTGTTCAGAAAAGTGGTCGAGGATTTGGTTAAGAATGGTGAAGTTGATATTACCAGTACCTATAAATCATTAAACAAACATAAAATTGTAGGCGATTTCCGGTTTGTGGTTATTGAAAAGGTATTGTCGCGCTCACATAACCTATCGTTTTACGAAAAATTTATTATGGCTTATTACAGCTATCTTAAAAAGGTTAGTTTATCCGAAGAGCGCGGCTTTGGCCTCGACCTGAGCTTTGTTACAGTTGAGAAAGTTCCGTTAATGCTGGCTATACCTGAGTCGGTTGAACTTACCCGGATGAACTACCATAATACGCCGATAGCCTAATATTATTGGGCTTAGATATTAAAGTGCCATGTAACCATGGCACTTTTTTTGTGAAAATCGTTAACGTTATTTTTATACAAAATTAACACAGATTATCGCATTAGTTTTGAGCTATGACACCTAAGAAAATACTATTTGGCCTTTTATGCCTTGTTACCTTAAATGCTAACGCCCAGTTAGCAGATTCATTAAAGAAAGACCTGCTTACCGCACCTGATACGGTAAAAAAACTACACAGTAAAACCTGGGCGCTAATTCCACCAACCGCTTTAATGACTTATGGGGCATTATCATTTGCTGTAAAGCCCATCAGGAACCTTGATTATTATGTGCATGGCGAAACGGACAGAACCGGCCCTAAATTTCATACAACGGCCGAAAGCTACTTTCAATTTGCACCGATAATATTGGTGTATGGCTTAAATCTGGTGGGGATTAACGGTAAAAATACCTTTATTGACCGCTCTGCATTGTTGGCTCTTTCAGCCGGTATGGTGGGCGGTACCTTATATATCACCAAACACACTACGCACCGCTTGCGGCCCAATAATTATGATTACCTGTCGTTCCCATCGGGCCATACGGCTACTGCTTTTGCTGCTGCCGAATTTATGGCGCAGGAGTTTTCGGGTAAATCGCCATTATATGGTATAGTAGGATATACATTTGCATTTACTACAGGCGTATTCAGGATGTATAACCGCGACCATTGGTTTAGCGATGTGGTTGCGGGTGCAGGCCTGGGTATATTATCAACCAAGGCCGCTTATCTGATATACCCGTGGATAAGAAATAAACTAACCCATACCGATAAAGAAGGCAGAAAAACCCTGGTGATGCCATTTTACCAGGAAGGTATAACAGGCGTAACCTTTTCGGCGGTATTATAATTTATCAACTGATATATGGTAAAGGGTGCTATTTAATTATAGCGCCCTTTTCTTTGCGGATCTTCCAAAAACCACGACAGGAATATTTTTTGCTCAGTTCTAACAGAATATATCGGCGGCAGGGTTTTTAAATATCTGTCATCAAAATAAATAAAATGCTCAAACCCAAGGCTTACATTGTTAAATAACCGCACGGTAACACGTGGTTTTAAAATACTGATGTAATTGGTGCCCGCTTCGCCAACGGTAGTGTGCAGTAAAAAGTAATAATATACAAATGATGCGCTTGCAGCCTTTCCTAAATTAAGTGTAGTTTCAAATTTGCCCTCTAATCCATTGTTATAGGTATAATCTCTTACTTGCGAAGTATCAGGTCCAAAACGTGTACTATTGCCGGCCAAAGGCACTAATGCAAAATGAGCATTGGTGTATAAATTAACATTTTTGCTAAAACTGTTTTTGATGAAAACGCCGCCGCCAAAACCAAGTGCCCCTAACTCAAAGGTTTTGTTATCCCAATAATCATCATATTGAAAAACGCCGTATAACATTGAAAATTTTTCGTGCGTAACATTGCTTCCGGCCAAAATACCATAACCGGTAAGGTTATCCAATAATTTACGCCCCGAACCGAAACTAAATTCGGTGCGTAACTTAAAAAAATCAAATGGTTTACGGGCGCGGTCTTCAAAAGGGTTGCCATAATCAAGCTGTATGTTAAACAGCGCTTCGGTAGGCCCATTGCCAAAAACCGTTTTATTATCCTGGTTTATTTTATGCACACCCGCAAACAGGGTTACATTAAGCGGCTCTTTTTGATAAACCTCGGTATTGGTATGGCGGAACGATTTGCCCTGTAAAAGCCTGTTAAGCCCACGTACGGGGTCAATTAATCCGGCGGCAATTTCTCTAAGCACCCTTTCGCC
>JAICMD010000215.1 GCA_025929405.1 Mucilaginibacter sp.
CCAGCAAGCCGAGCAGGAATACTATACCTGGCGCGGAAACATTACTGAAAGCGAGAATGAGATAACTACCCTCCGCCGTACAAAGGAAAATGCTGAGCTGCTTGAAAATGAACTGAAGGATGAACGCAACAACCTAAAACTGGAACTCAACGCATTGAAAGAGCGTCTTTCAGTTGAGTTTAACATTGATATTGAGGAATTACTGGATGCTGAAATACCGAAGGATGAAAACGAGCACGACCTGCGCGAGCGCACCGATAAATTAAAACGCCAACTGGACGAATTTGGCGCCATCAACCCTATGGCTATGGAAGCTTATGCCGAAATGAACGAGCGTTATCAGTTTATCCAATCGCAAAAGAAAGACCTGGGTGAAGCAAAAGCATCATTATTAGCTACCATTCAAGAGATTGACGATACTGCCAAGGAGAAATTCATGACAGCCTTTATGGGAATTCGTGAAAACTTTATTAAAGTGTTCCGCTCATTGTTTAATGATGAAGATTCATGCGACCTGGTATTGACTGATCCTGAGCATCCATTAGAATCGGATATAGATATCATCGCAAAGCCAAAGGGCAAAAGGCCGCTATCAATTAACCAGCTTTCAGGAGGCGAAAAAACATTGACGGCTACAGCCATCCTGTTTTCGCTTTATCTGTTAAAGCCTGCGCCCTTCTGTATTTTTGATGAGGTTGATGCCCCGCTGGATGATACCAATATTGATAAATTCAATAACATCATCCGCGAGTTCTCTAAAGATTCGCAGTTTATCATCGTATCGCACAACAAACGCACCATTGCCAGTACGGATGTTATTTACGGCGTAACCATGGTTGAGCAGGGAATATCAAGGGTGGTACCTGTTGATATGCGGGAGTTAGTATGATGGATGGGATGTCTGAACTAAGATTGTTAGGATTTAAAGATTGTAGGATTATTTTAAACATTCAACTATTACTGGCTCAATCTTAAAATCATCTAATCTTAAAAATCATAGAGCATACAATTGCACATTATTTAATCTTCAGCCGTTTATTAAATATCATCCCGCTAAATTGGTGGTTGCCGCCCATTTGTAAAGCTGCATCGCGAGATTGTGAAACAGAGAATATACGATCGCCGCTTAATGATGCATTTTGGTTACTGGTTACTGCAGTATAATTACCTGTTTTAACAAAGTTTAAAGCATGAGCCAGTAAACCTTCGGTAGGGTCGCCAAAATCTTTGGTTACATCATCGTAATCCTGCACGCCGGGGTAATCAGTAGTACCCGGAGTCATCCCGGTATAATAACCGCCCTGCCCTGCCGAGTTTTTGGTTTCAAACTCGGGGATATATAGCTGATATTTATTAATATCTATATCAAAAAAGCCCACCGGCTTGCCATAGCTTGTGCCGCCTATAAACTTCACATCCATTGCCGCACGCAAATTGTTCATAGTTAATTCGCTGGCTGATGCTGTAGATCCTGTTATGATAAAGAACACCCGGTTAACATTTAATGAACCAACTTTTGAGAAATTAACCACATTGGCAGCAACACTGTAATTAAACTGTCCGTAGTTATAACGTTGATTGGTAGTAGGATCAACCCTTACCTGGTTAGATAATAAAGGATCTTTACCAGCTACCAATTTATCGTTAAAATAAGTGTTATACATTACACTGCCTGTTTTTGCAGCAGGCACTATCAGGTTACTTAAATATTCGGCAGTGGAAACATAGCCGCCACCATTATAACGCAGGTCGACCACCAGATCGGTAACCCCATTGCTGTTAAAATAATTAAATGCATCATTGAGTTTTGGATCGGCCACCGCATCAGATGTAAAGCTGTTAAATACTACATAACCCACTTTATGGCCATTGCCCTGGTCAAAAACCTTATAAGTTATAACGGGATTTACAGCATAATTTGCCGTATTGAATGTTGCTGTGGTAGTTGTTGCATCGGGCTTTTTAAGTGTTAACGTAATAGTATTACTGTTATAAACCGCATTAATAACAAACTGCACATGTGTGCCCGAACTACCATCATAGGCCAAACTGCTGTTGCCGTTAATAGCGGTTATCTGGTAGCCCCGCTTTATACCAGCTAAATCAGCCGGCGAGCCGGGGTAAACATATTTTACGCGCAGGTCATTCACATCATTATATAAAGGTGCGAAACCAAAGTCGCCCCTGGTACCGTTTAATTCAGTTGAGGTTGTACCATCATCAATAAATGAATACTTAGCCTCGCCTGGCGCAGGCGAATAATATTCATAAGGCTGTTGGGTAGCAGGGTTTATTTTATATTGCGAAAGTTTATCAACTTCATTAGTTAAGGCATCAATATCACTTGCTCCGGTTATACTGCGCGGGTTAAACGTTGCATAATCAGGCAAGGCATCGTACCAGTAATAATCTTCCTTGGCGTAGAGGTAAATTGAATCGCGTATCAAATCAAGTGTTGAGCCTTGTTTTGATGGCTGAAGACTTGTATCAGTTGTTGATGGTTTGTCCTTTTTACATGATACCGCCAAGCCGGCTAACATCACTACAAACAGGTAAAAAAATTTCCTCATACTAATTAAATAGTTAGCCTTTAAACGCATTAAATATAATTATATTACTGCGTATTGGTTAGAATATCATTAATGTTAATGTAATCAATACCACAAGCTTCGGCATATAAGGTATCTGTTTCGGTATTGCCCATCATTATCAAGTCCCTGCGTTCCAGATTGTGTTCGTTTAATAATAATTCAATAACATCAGTAGCAGGTTTTGGTTTAATTTCATCAGCAAAATAACAGGTTAAATAACCCTCAAGCCCGTTCCATTCTGTTTGCTTTATTTTATTTAGCTGCTGCGCAGGATTGCCATTGGTAACAATAAATATTTTTTTCCGGTCAACAACTATATCCTGCAGCATTCCTAACACTTTTTGATATATCAACAGCTTTAAAGGCAGCTTAACTGTAAGCAGTAAATGATTAAAATTTGCCCTGTATTTTTCATCAATATTAAACTGCTGCTGCGCCGAAGCAAAAACCTTATCCTTCCCTTCTGATAAATACGTATTTACCATAAAATCGGTTGCTGCCTTTGCATCAATCAGTTCGGTATATTCTAAAAAACTGTTAAACAGGTAATAAACCTGAAACAGATAATCCTTTTCGGGATAGATCACATTATCTAACTCAAATACGAAAGCTTTTTTGCGCTTATCTATATCACTGTACTGCATCAATGCTATTTAAAATTTCAATACCGTACTCGCTAAATAGCTGCGCAGCATTATTTAAAAGGTTATATTCATCATCGCCCAATGCAATCACCTTATTGATATCAGTATCTAAACAAAGAGTCAACATCTGGTGGGGATAAGATTCGGAGTTGGGATTAGGTAATTTAAGCATACTGCCACCCTCTATCATAAAAGCCGGCAGTTCAACATAATCGCCCAGAATTACTTCATGATTATTTAATTTGCTTTTAAGACGATGCGCTGCTACGGATGATGCGCCGGTTATCAGAATTTTCACAGTTGATCAACTATTAAACCATCCTTCATTAGTACTTTCCTGTCCGACAGATCAGCCAGATCCTCATTATGGGTAACAATGACAAAGGTTTGATTAAACTCGCGGCGAAGCTTAACAAAAAGCTCATGCAGTTCCAAAGCATTGGCCGAATCTAAATTACCTGATGGCTCATCAGCAAAAATTAAAGCGGGCTTGTTAATTAACGCCCGCGCAACTGCTACGCGCTGCTGCTCACCGCCCGATAGCTGGCCGGGTTTATGCGTTAGCCTGTCGCCTAAACCTAATAATTGTAAAAGCTCGGTTGCCCGTTTCTCAGCTTCGTTACGCGGGGTACCGGCTATAAATGCCGGGATACATACATTCTCAATAGCATTAAACTCGGCCAGTAAATGATGAAACTGGAATATAAAGCCTATCTCCTTGTTTCTGAAAGTGCTAAGGTTTTTATTACTTAACTTATCAAGCGCTACGTTGTTAATAAAAAGCTGACCCGAATCGGGTTTATCCAAAGTGCCCAAAATATTAAGTAACGAACTTTTGCCCGCGCCGGATGCACCAACTATGGTTACTATTTCGCCTTGCGCAACATCAAAATCAACGCCTTTAAGTATTTGTAATTGCCCGTATGATTTACGGATAGACCGTGCTTTCAGCATTTTGCAAAGTTAATTTTTTAGTGGCAGAAGTTATTGCGGAGTAAAATACTTATCATTTTTTTAATTATCCGTTTTATAACAGTCAAAACATTAACAATTTCATAATAATCACCATTTTTCAAAACTTATTTGCAACAATTTTATCGTACTGCTTAACCAAGTACAAAAAAAATGTAGATTTACTGCAAATTCTACAAAAAGCATGAATATTCACGAATACCAGGGTAAGGCCATCTTAAAAAGTTTTGGTGTAAGAGTTCAGGAAGGCATTGTTGCCGATACTGTTGAAGAAGCTGTAGAGGCTGCTAAAAAATTAAAAGAAGATTATAACTCAAGCTGGGTTGTTGTAAAGGCCCAGATACACGCGGGTGGTCGCGGTAAGGGCGGCGGGGTTAAACTTGCCAAAAATCTTGACGAGGTTAAGGAAAAAGCAGGTGCCATATTGGGCATGCAATTAGTAACCCCACAAACCGGAGCCGAAGGCAAACTGGTGCGCAAAGTATTAGTAGCACAGGATGTTTACTACCCGGGCGAAAGCGAAACCAAAGAATTTTATATCAGCGTATTGCTTGACCGTGCAAAGGGCCGCAACATTATTATGTACAGCACCGAAGGTGGTATGGACATTGAAGAAGTTGCCGAGCACACCCCGCACCTGATATACAAGGAAGAAATTGACCCTAAAGTTGGTTTACAGGGATTTCAAACCCGCAAAATAGCATTCAATTTAGGCTTATCGGGCGATGCTTTTAAAGATATGACTAAGTTTATCGCTGCCTTGTATAAGGCTTATGATGCTACTGATTCGTCAATGTTTGAAATTAACCCGGTATTAAAAACATCCGATAATAAAATATTAGCTGTTGATGCTAAAGTAAATTTAGACGAAAATGCCTTATACCGTCACCCTGATTATGCCGCTATGCGCGATATTACCGAGGAAGACCCAACCGAGGTTGAGGCAGGCAAATCAAACCTTAACTATGTAAAGCTTGACGGTAACGTAGGCTGTATGGTTAACGGCGCAGGTTTGGCTATGGCTACCATGGATATTATTAAACTGGCCGGCGGCGAACCAGCAAACTTTTTGGACGTAGGCGGTACCGCTAACGCACAAACTGTTAAAGCCGGTTTCAACATTATATTAAGCGACCCGAATGTTAAAGCCATACTGATAAACATATTTGGCGGTATAGTGCGTTGCGACCGTGTTGCACAGGGTGTTATTGATGCTTACAAAGAAATTGGCAATATCCCGGTACCTATCATCGTTCGTTTACAAGGCACTAACGCTAAGGAAGCAAAAGAGTTAATTGATAATTCAGGCTTAAAAGTTTACTCGGCTATTTTATTAAAAGAAGCTGCAGAGATTGTTAAGCAAGTTTTGGCGTAAGCTTATCATCATTTAATATTCAAGGGGCTTTTAGCCCCTTTTTTTGTGTTTAATTATTTAAGTGGTAGCGTGAGATAATTATTCACACCCTTACAATTTCCTATAACAATTTCGTTATACAACAATTCATTAAAACATAATTAATTTATTGGTTGTTAGTTTTTATATCAATCAATGAAAACCATGAAAAAGTTATTTTTATTAACGGCATGCGTAGCTATAATATGTTTAGTTCAGGCATGCTCATCTGCCAACGAAGCAACCATGGCAGACAGTACTGCGACAGCCAGCACCGATACAATGGCAACAACCGCCGTGCCCGACTCGGTATTTGTTAAGATGGCTGCGATGGGCGGCAAAACCGAAGTTGAATTAGGTAATATCGCGCTGGCAACCAGCAATAAC
>JAICMD010000317.1 GCA_025929405.1 Mucilaginibacter sp.
CAGGTAGGCGTTCGTTTGGTTTGCATACACCGCTGGATAATATTATTACCATTTCATTCGGCGCGGTATTGAGTCGTGCTATTGTAGGCGTATCGCCGTTTGTGCCGGTAATTGTAGCCTGTTTTGTGATAGTGATGTTGCACCGGTTTTTGGGATGGCTTATTGTTAAAAGCCCCAAATTTGCCAGTATGGTTGAGGGGGATAAAATATTACTCTTTGAAAAGGGGAAATTTATTGAAGAGAATCAGGAGAAGGCATTAGTATGTCGGGAAGATACAATGCAGGGTGTACGTAAATCGGCCCTTACTGAAGATATGGGTGATATTGATAAAGTTTACATGGAGCGTAACGGCGAGATAAGTTCGATAAAAAAGAAGTAACCTACGATGGTTAAAAACTATCGATATGTTAATAACCGTTTCTTGACAAGCACCTGCTATTTTTTAACTTAGCGGTATAATAATAGCACTGTATAAATCATGATCAAAGACACCAACTCGCTTAACCAGGTAGCCGAATTTCACAGCACATTTAAACATCCCATATTACCATCTCCAACCATACCAAGCATGGAGCGTTGTAAATTGCGTGTTGAACTTTTAGCCGAAGAATTAAAAGAGTTACAGCAAGCTATTGATGATAAAGACATGGTGGAGATTGCCGACGCGCTATGCGACCTGCAATACGTATTATCAGGAGCTATATTGGAGTTTGGCCTGGGCGAAAAGTTTAAGGACCTTTTTGATGAGGTGCACCGCTCAAACATGAGCAAAGCATGTACAAACCTTGAAGAAGCTAATGCCACTGTGGAGCATTACCGCAGCAAAGGTGCCGAATCATACTACAAAGAAGTAGATGGCAAGTTCCTGGTTTACCGCAAACCTGATGATAAAACGTTAAAGTCGGTTAACTATTCGCCGGCTGATCTGAAAGGGATGCTGGCAGGTTATATATAATAGATGCTTGACATCCTTTATCGCGACGAGCATCTCATCGCTATTAATAAGCCGCATGGTTTGCTGGTGCACCGGTCGGCCATTGCGGCTGATGCGGAAGAATATGCCTTGCAGTTATTGCGCGATCAGATAGGTGTTAAAGTAAACCCCGTTCATCGTATCGACCGTAAAACCGCAGGTGTATTGCTTTTTGCCTTTACCAAGGAAGTGGAAGTTGCCATGCAAAGGCAGTTTATGGAAAACGAGGTTGGTAAAAAATACCTGGCGGTTGTTAGAGGTTACACACCTGATGCCGGGGAAATTGATTATCCTTTAAAAAAAGAGAACGGCACTTTACAGGATGCATTTACAGCTTATACAACATTACAGCGTGCCGAACTGTCTGTGCCTTTCGGGCAGCATCAAACCTCCAGGTATTCGCTGGTAGAGGTAGTGCCGCAAACCGGGCGCATGCACCAGATACGTAAGCACATGAGTCATATATTTCATCCCATAATTGGCGACCGTACCCATGGCTGCAACAAGCAAAATAAATTATTTACCGAAAAGTGGGAGATGAGTACTATGTTGTTGCATGCCTCGCGGCTAGTTTTCAAACATCCGGTAACTCATCAAAGCATAATTATTGAAGCGCCTTTGCAGGATGAATTTAAGCGGGTAATGCAATTAATGAACTGGAAATAACCTATCAGTATAAAAAAATTAAACAAACCAGGTTTATCATTGTAATGATTACATGAAAACTGAACTTAAATATACCTTGGATGCAGGGCATGGTATACGTTCAATATCCATTCATGCTCATAAATATGCCGCCGCCGGCAGTGGTTTTTATGCCAAAGGTGTTTTTGCTTTGCAGGAAGGTGATACCGACCTGGGCGATATTGTATTTGATGATAAAATGATGCAATGGGAATATACAGGCATGGGCAACCTGACTCATGAGGAAGCTGCTATGATAGCCGGTTATATTAAAAATAAAAGCCAGCCGTTGCTATAATGCTTGTTGCAGATAATAGTTTCTAATTTTACCTTTACGCTAATTACCATTCAGGTTACTCACAGGATGGCTTAACTGATAATTATGAGGATTAATATTTTAAGTGGTGCTGTATTATGTACGGCAATTTTTACAGGTTCGGTTATGGGACAAACAAAAAAGGATGCGGCGGTAAAACTGATAACTTTAGATCCCGGTCATTTTCATGCCGCGCTGGTGCAAAAAACAACACTGCCCGATCTGGATGCTACTGTACATGTTTATGCGCCTAAAGGTGATGATGTGCAGCAACACCTGGATAAAATTAAAGCCTATAATGAGCGTAAGGACGATCCTACACACTGGAAGGAAGAGGTTTACCTTGGCAATGATTTTTTTGATAAAATGATAGCCGAAAAAAAGGGTAACGTAGTAGTAATGGCCGGCAATAATCAAAAGAAAACAGAGTATATCAAACGATCAATTGATGCCGGGTTTAACGTTTTAGGTGATAAGCCGATGGCTATTGATAAGGCGCATTTTAACATGCTGAAATCCGCCTTTGACGATGCCGCCAAAAAGAAACTGGTTTTATATGATATCATGACCGAACGTTATGAAATAACCAATACCCTGCAGCGCGAATTTGCCATGTTACCCGAAGTATTTGGTACGCTTAAAAAAGGCACGCCTGCTAAACCCGGGGTTGAAATGGAAAGTATCCACTACTTTTATAAATATGTATCAGGCAGTGTGCTTACGCGCCCGGCCTGGTTTTTTGATACTAACCAGCAAGGCGAAGGTTTACAGGATGTTGGGGTGCACCTGGTTGACCTTGTTCAATGGATCTGCTTTCCGGATAAAATTGTTGATTATAAAAAAGATATTCAATTTAATAATGCCAGCAGATGGCCCGCTGAGGTGACCTTGAGCCAATTTAACGGGATCACTAAAATGAATGGCTTTCCGGCTTATTTGAAAAAGAATGTAGTTAAGGATAGCATATTACAGGTTTACGCTAACGGATCAGTCAATTATAAATTATTTGGTGTAAATGTTAAGGTAACTGCTAAATGGGATTATAAAGCCGTGGAAGGCGGCGACAGCCAATACGCCGTACTTCATGGCACCAAAGCTGATCTGGTAATAAAACAAACCGCTGCCGAGAAGTACGCACCGGTTTTATATATTAACCCGGTTAACAACGATGCTGCTTTTGAGCAGGCGC
>JAICMD010000312.1 GCA_025929405.1 Mucilaginibacter sp.
AGATCATTACCGGTTTTGTGAAAAGCAGAACTAAAGGTGGTTTGATTGTGGATATTATGGGCGTTGAAGCCTTCTTACCAGGTTCACAGATCGACATTAAACCTATCAGGGATTATGATGTTTATGTGGGCAAAACAATGGAATTTAAAGTTGTTAAGATCAACCACGAGTTTAAAAACGTAGTGGTATCGCACAAAGTGCTGATTGAAGACGACCTGGAAAACCAAAAAACCGAAATTGTTGCCAAACTTGAAAAAGGTCAGGTATTGGAAGGTACTGTTAAAAACATTACCGACTTTGGTGTATTCATCGACCTTGGCGGCGTTGACGGTTTATTGCACATCACTGATATTTCATGGGGCCGTATTGAGCACCCACGCGAAGTATTAGCGTTAGACCAAAAAATCAATGTGGTTGTTCTTGACTTTGATGACGAGAAAAAACGTATTGCTTTAGGTTTAAAACAATTAACTTCTCATCCTTGGCAAAACCTTACCGAGGACATTCAGGTTGGCTCAAAAGTTAAAGGTAAAATTGTTACCGTTGCTGATTATGGTGCATTCCTTGAAATTATCCCTGGTGTTGAAGGTTTAATACACGTATCTGAAATGTCATGGTCGCAAAACCTGCGCAACCCTCAGGAATTCCTGAAAGTAGGCGACGAGGTTGAAGCACAGGTATTGACCCTTGACCGCGAAGAGCGCAAAATGTCATTAGGCATTAAACAACTTACCCCTGATCCTTGGCAAAATGCTGCCGAACGTTACGCTGTTGGTACACAACACGTAGCTACAGTTAAAAACATGACCAACTTTGGCGTGTTTGTTGAACTGGAAGACGGCATCGATGGATTGATCCACATCTCTGACCTTTCATGGTCTAAAAAGATCAATCACCCTAATGAGTTTACCAAAGTTGGTGAAAAATTAGACGTGGTTGTTTTAGAATTGGATGTTGAGAACCGCAAACTGAGCCTGGGCCACAAACAACTGGAAGAAAACCCTTGGGATACTTTTGAAACCATCTTCACTATTGATTCAGTACATGAAGGTACCGTGTTAAAAGTAACCGAAAAAGGTGCTATAGTTGCTTTACCTTATGGTGTTGAAGGCTTTGTGCCAACCAAACACCTGGTTAAAGAAGATGGCAAGAGCTTAAAAGCTGACGAAACAGCCGACTTCAAGATCATTGAATTTAACAAAGAGAACAAGCGTATCGTAATTTCACACTCACGTATCTGGGAAGAAGCCCGCGCCGATGCCCGCGTACAAGAGTTTGAAAACCGCAAAAAAGAGGCAAAATCTGCCAGCAACGCGGTTAAGAAAGTGAAAGAATCAGTTGAAAAATCAACTTTAGGCGATCTTAGCGTTCTTGCTCAATTAAAAGAGCAAATGGAAGGTGCCGAAAGCAAAGCCACTGCTAAAAAAGCAGCAGCAAAAAAAGCTGAAGCCGCTTCAACTGACGAAGACGCAAAATAAGTTTAGCTAAACGCTTAATAAATACAAAGCCCATCGAATATTCGGTGGGCTTTTTTATTGATTACCTAATGAAGGGCAATCTATTTATTAAACAAAAACATTCTTTTTTTAGCATTGGCCGGTAACAACATTTTGGCAGGAGGTACCGTAATAACCGGTTGTATCATAGCAATATTCCTGTGCGCTGGCGGTTGCAGCAAGGCAATCGAATGCGCCAAGTTCATAGACAAACCCACCACGGGTACAATAGCATATAAAATCATGCTGGTTATCATATCCACCTGTAATTTGTTTCATCTGCTGTTTGTTCAGCATTTTGTCGTCACTCAGTTTTAATTTTAACTTCTTCATAGTAATTTAAGTTTAAATTTTGCCTCTGCATAGGTTCGGCTTTCCTTTCCTGTTTACCGAAGTCAGGAACTTCATAACTGTATTTATAGATTTTATAGCGCAATTGTATTGTATCTAATAGTTAATACAAATAATTGTTATTAGCTTTTTTGGTCTATTTTTTATTATTGGTTAAACTAAATTGAGATTAATATTTTAATTATGCAATTTTTTTGTAAAAATGTAACTAATATGCAATGAGGTTGATATTGGGTATATAGTAACGATTAGCCAACTAATTTCTAATCACCAATTAACAAATCATTAAAAAAATATTACCTTTGCCCAAATCCACCCAAACGATGCAAAACCTTACGCTGCTCGACGGTCAGAAATTTCAAATCACTATTCAGCGTTTATGTCGTCAGTTAATTGAAAATCATAATGATTTTTCCGATTCGGTTTTGATAGGCATACAGCCACGGGGCATTTACCTGGCCAGGCGCGTTGCAGAGGAACTAAGAAAAATTTTACCGGGCAAAACTATTGAACAGGGCGACCTGGACATCACCTTTTATAGGGATGATTTCCGCAGGCGAGAATCGCAACTGGTGCCCAATCAAACCAAGATAGATTTTATTATCGAAGGCAAAAAAGTGATCATGATGGATGATGTGCTGTGGACCGGCCGCACTATACGTGCCGCTATGGACGCCATGCTGGCCTTTGGTCGCCCGGATAAAGTTGAGTTGCTGACATTGGTTGATCGCCGCTACTCACGCCATTTGCCGGTAGCTGCCGATTACGTAGGTATCGAAGTAGATTCCATCGCATCGCAAAAGGTAGTGGTAAGCTGGGAGGAAACAGATGGGGAAGATAGGATTGTGTTGATATCGGAAAAGTAGTTCTGATTTCGAATTTCGGATGTTCGATTTCGGATTTAATATAAAATAACAGCGTCATTGCGAGTAACAAAGCGTCATTGCGAGGTACGAAGCAATCTCTTAAGAGATAGGCGGACAAACCAAGACTGGCGGATTAGTATATGCAGAGATCGCTTCGTACCTCGCAATGACGAGGAATGGTAAACCAAATAAATATATGGCAGGACTTAGTACACGTCACTTATTAGGTATAAAAGATTTAAACCGGCAGGATATTGAGCTGATATTTGAAACAGCCGATAACTTTAAAACCGTTTTAAACCGCCCGATAAAAAAGGTCCCTTCACTGCGTGATGTAACTATTGCCAACATATTTTTTGAAAACTCAACCCGTACCCGTTTATCTTTTGAGCTGGCCGAAAAGCGCTTATCAGCCGATGTAGTAAACTTTGCCGCATCTTCATCCTCAGTAAGCAAAGGCGAAACATTGATTGATACCGTAAATAACATCCTGGCCATGAAGGTAGATATGGTGGTTATGCGCCATCCTTATGCCGGGGCAGCAACCTTTTTATCAAAACATGTAAAGGCACAAATAGTAAACGCAGGCGATGGCGCGCATGAGCACCCTACACAAGCGCTGCTTGATGCATTCTCCATCCGCGAAAAATATGGCGACGTGGCAGGCAAAAAGGTGGTTATTGTGGGCGATATATTGCACTCGCGCGTGGCACTATCAAATAT
>JAICMD010000226.1 GCA_025929405.1 Mucilaginibacter sp.
ACCGATGCCAGAGTCATTTTGCGATAGTACCGTAGTTGGTATACGAATGTGCTTTATACCACGGTGAGCCACTGCGGCAGCATAGCCAACCATATCAAGTACTGCTCCGCCGCCAATAGCCGCGATATAGGAGTGACGATCAATACCATATTTGTTTACAGCCTCAAGCACTTGATCAAAATAGATTTCACTACTTTTTGCAACTTCCCCGCCTGCAACAATTAAAATATCAGGAACCAGGTTTACCGAATTATAAACTTTGAAATATTTTTCAATATTGGTTATCAGATCAGGCGTTGCAAGCGCAACGCCTTCGTCTACCACAAACATTATTTTGCGTATAATATCGGCAGCAGGAGATGCCTGTTGTAAATAATTATTTAACAACCCATTCTCTATTTGAAAGAGGGCGGATGTAAAGTATACAGGGTATTCAAATTTTATTGAAAAAGATTGTGTTAATTGCTCCATGTTAGAATAAGAACGATATGAAATTTAATTGTTATGTAACTGCAAAAAAATTTGCAAGCCACAATGATATAGGTAATAAACAGGCAATGCCTATTGCCGCGTAGATATTGCTAAAAGTTACTGCCCAGGCAGCATCCATTAAAATTAGTGATATCACTCCAGCTTTTACAGCAGCACCAATGTTTTTACCTACCGGGTTTTGAATAGCCTTAAAAAGCGGTTTATAAATCATCCATAAAAATGGAATTAAAATAATTGCCGATAAAAACAACTTGTTATTGATGGATGAAAAATAAAGAATACTACCCGTAACAATGGCATATAATAAAGCTGCTATCCATAGGTTTTTTCTGTTCCCGCCATTTACCTCCCCACGGCTTACCATGGTGATGGAAAAAATGTAAACAACGGGAATTATTCCTAGTATATACCATCTGCTTAAAGATGCCGCTAAAATGCTAATGCCTAAAAGCAAGTTAAGCCCCCTGCAAAAGCCCATATTTAAGGGGCCGAAGAACGAGTTATGTTTACTAAATTTATTATACAATAAGGCAAAAAAAGCAATTGCTGCAGCCAAAATTGCAGATGATGGGTTATTTAATGCGGACAGGATGATACCTGTTGCTAATAGTATGGCTCCAAATGTAGTTGCCTGCTTTACGGTGATTAAGCCGCTCGGAATAGCCCGTTCGGGCCGTTCAATTCGGTCCAGGTCAGCATCAAAAACATCATTGAATACGATACCACCGCCATATAAACAAGCTGTTGATATACTAAGCAGCGATACCTTTAACCAGCTATCTTTGATTAAGCCCGGCGAAAAAGCTCCGGCTATAGCTGCACCAGCCAAAACATCTGCAACTGAGGTTACAACGTTTGCTGGTCTAACCATGCGTAGATAAATGTATGATCTGTTCAAATCAATTAGCTTATAATAATAGATGATTTATCCATTCGCGGCTGCTGGCCTCCCCGTAAAATACTATTTCCTTCAAACCGCAGGCTTTGATCAACTACGGCATTAAAATCCTGCTCATCAATTTGCCCGCTTTGGCCAAAGGCCGAAATGGCATTGGTATAAGTTACCAACTCAATATCATGATTATTTATACCACGCAGTTTCATTAAAGCGGCAGTTTTAGGTACAGCCAGTGGGTCGCTGATGCCCCAGTCAGCCGCAGAGTTAACCATAATACGTTCGGCACCATATTTTTTAACAACCTCAACCATCCTTTCATTACCCATTTTAGTAAAAGGATAAATGGTAAATGCAGCCCAAAAGCCCCGCTCAAGTACTTCCTGAACGGTTTCTTCGTTGTTATGGTCAACAATTACCATGCTCGGATCAAGTCCATGTTCTATTGCAATATCCATACTTCGCTGCGTACCGCGTTTTTTATCACGGTGAGGTGTATGTATCTGTACAGGCAAACCTGCTTCTTTAGCAAGTTCAAGTTGCAAACGGTAATATTTTTCTTCGGCGGCTGTTTGGTCATCAAATCCAATTTCGCCAATACCTACAACACCTTCTTTGTATATAAACAAAGGCAACATCTCCATAACTTGTTCGGCAAGAGGTTCGTTATTGGCCTCACGAGAGTTTAGACCGATTGTGCAATAATGTTTTATACCAAATTGCGACGAACGAAAACGCTCCCAGCCAATAAGGCTGCTGTAGTAATCTTTAAAACTATCTGATCCTGTACGCGGCTGGCCCAACCAAAAAGAAGGTTCAATGAGCGCTACTATACCGGCATCAGCCATGGCTTGATAATCGTCCGTTGTCCGCGAAGTCATGTGAACATGCGGGTCAAAAAACTTCATTCCTTTAATGGCATCAATATCAAAAAACTCCGATGTCTTTTCGGTCGGGATTACTCTTTCCTCTTCATTATGACTACAACACATATCTTAAAATTTAAAAATCAACATTTTTATTAAAAACCCCTTGTTTCATCGCTTGCAATAGGGGAGTGTCTACAAACTTTCCTATCAGGTACCAAAGCATAGAGTCAACACTCCGGCCTGCCGCGTATCGCTCCTTTGCATAGTCAGCCAATATACGGGCAAGTTCTTTATTGGCTCTTTCGTCAAGCCCTTGTATCTCGTTAATCTGCTTATCCGTGAAGAATGCTTTAAGCACCATTTGATTCCAGGCACCTTCACTAAGTTGTTCTGCTGGGTAAGGATTTTGATACATGATTGCCTCAAGCACACTACCAATGTTGCTCCTGATCCCTTCGGTGCACCGGCTAACCCATGACGCAGGATAAGGTAATACAGGCAATGCGGAATAAAGCGCCACCTGCTCATTCATCTCGGCTGCAGAAATCAAGTCGTCAATTAAATGAATATATTCATCTTTAGGTATATTTTTTGCTGCCGATATTAGCAAATACACTCTACATAATCTATCTGTTGTCCATCCATCAATGGTAAACCCCGGTCGTGTAGCTTTCAGTTGTTTAGATAGATCTTCGCTGCAAGTTATCTTAGTTTTGCCCACCTTTCTTGGCATCTGTACAAAAGCACCTTTAAAAATACCCGCCTGGTAGTTAATTTCATGTGTCTTTAACCATTGAAAAGCATCTGCTGAAATGTTATCCATGATTATAATTGACAACTGATCCTTCAAGCTATTAATATCATAGTTAAACATTTTCTAAAGTTGTTATAAAGTAAAATAATCAATAAGCAAAGCCCCCGCAATAATAAGCAAACCAAAAAACTCTCTTGTTTTTTCGATATATGGTTTATCGGCTTGCATACTTTCCACCAGACTTGGTTTGTTATACTTGAGTATCCAATCGCGTACACCATCTTTTTGCAGAAAAAGCAATACGGCGTAAAACAAATAGACGGCTACAAGTAAAAGATAAATAACCGGATAAATATAGCCAAACACAGTCAGGCCGCAACAAATGGCAGCGCTCAAATATATGGGTACCCACAAATACCAATCAATATCATTAAAATTTAAATAAGCAAAGGCGACAAATGCGAGAAAAAAAATTGAATTTAATATGATTAATGCCATTAATATGTCTTTTAGCCGGTAATATTACTAAGGGCTAAAATTATTATAATGTTTTAACTATACCAACTGTGATTTTTAGCTTTTAACAGCCTGCCAAAACCTTTAAAAAAACCTGCTTATGATATCATCTATAAAAATAAATTTCGGTAGAACAGCACTAAGGCTTTAACAATGATAGGCACCGCAAAACAGGGGCTTGTTTAGGTGTGGGAAACTGCTGTTAATATCCGGGTTAATGATGTTTAAAATACTGAATTTCTTTTTCATGTTTCTGGGCGGCTTCTTTTGAATCGAACGTTCCCAGATTTTTACGCTTATGTGTTTGCGGGTCGACTTTCCTGGAGTAGATACGGTACTGGCCAGACTTTAATTTCCTTATCATAACAATTGTTTTTGGTTGTTAAAAAATGGTATAAGGTTTATAAATCAACACTTGAGTATCGTCAATGTTTGGTTCAACTCCTGTTAACTGGAAGCTGAATGTCAATTTTTTGTTCTTGACAACTGGGGCTTTGTGTATTTGGTAAAAAAAGTGTGGAATGAGTAAATGCCTGCCCCGAGTGTTAAGGTTTATTGTTAAGTAATTGATAACGCATTAATCCGTTTCATAGCTCGTTTTCAGGCATATCAATATGTTGTATTTTGGTTATACTGCCAACTTAAAATATTAAGTATTTTTATAATATATTTTAACAATAATTGCAGTTTAAATTTTATATCTTTATACAAATTACACAACAGTATTCCCGATACTGTTGTGCCACCATATTTCTACTCATTCGCTTAATTTGGAAAGCTATGAAAACGATTTTGGTACAGGAAACGGATCCGGCAACTTTAGAAGTACTGACCGTTGCATTACAGATGGAAGGCTACCAGGTTTTTAGCCTGACAAATCAGCAGGAAAATATTCTGGAAATGATTAAGCGCCATCGCCCTAAGCTGATCTTGCTTGATTGCTGGCTTGGTCACTATACCGGCAAACAAATTACCCATTGGATCAAATCGCATTTTCCACATCTGCCTGTAATTGCTTTTAGCTGCGATAATCATATTGACGAAGCATATCAAAAGCTGGGGTTTGACGATTACCTGAAAAAACCTTTTGATTTTACCACTTTGTATCAAACTGTTCGTAAGTATTTAGTTAAAGAACATAAATTCAAATATCAGCCGGTATAATTAAAGCGTTTACCATTATAATTTACCTGTAACACCTGCCACAACCGGCAGGTGTTTTTTAATAACTATTTAATTGCAGTATATTGGGAAGATTGATAAAAAGTATAAAAACACAAACAATCACGCAGTAAATTTGTTAATTCAACAACTAAAAAGAATATCCGTGCTATTATATGGATCTGCAACCTGACTTATCCTCTCAAGAAATTAACCAGCTTATTGCCAACCAAGGCCCAGTAATGGCTTGGATTGCAGGGCTGGATCAAGAATGTTATTTTTTTAATGAAAGCTGGCTCCATTTTACAGGCAGGGCACTAAAGGAAGTGCTTGGTACTGGTTGGTTGGATACTATTCACCCGGATGATTTACAACGCCGCCTGGGCGCTTTTGCCACCGCATTTGATACACGCGAACCTTTTCGACTGGAATATCGCCTTAAACGGCATGATGGTGAATATCGCTGGGTAAGTGATCAGGGTTTGCCATATTATAATAAGGATGGCGCTTTTGGAGGGTATATAGGTAGCTGTATTGATATTGATGATTTGCTTGAAACGGAAAGGTTGAAAACAGATGTAATAAATGTGGCCGGGCAGAAAAAAGTACAGTTTTTGAATGAAGAACTGGCCGCTACCAATGAAGAATTGAGCGCGGCCAATGAGGAATTATCTGCAGCTAACGAAGAGTTAAGACAATCGCAGGAAAGTTTGGCAGAGCTTAATGCCGAACTTGAAAATAAGGTAAAGTTACGTACCCGTGCATTAAAGGAAAGTGAAACGGAGGCGCATGCCTTAAATGAAAAGCTTACTGCGGCAAATGAGGAATTGCAGGCGATTAATAATGACCTGGC
>JAICMD010000219.1 GCA_025929405.1 Mucilaginibacter sp.
TACCTACGGTTTGCGTGCTGATAGAACTGCCGTTTTGGAAAATGCCATTGAAAATCCGCAAATAACAGCCTTACAGGTGCCTGATCAAAATGGTAATTTAACCTCTTATAACAGTGGCTTGTATCCTAAAAACAGGATATATCTTTCGCCTCGCGTTGGTTTTAGGGGTACTTTCTTAGATGATAACTCATTAGTATTGCGTGGTGGTGTGGGTATCTTTACCGGTAAGGTTCCGTATGTTTTGTTAACCAATGGCCCAAGTAACAGCGCTATGTATAACTTTGGCGCGGTAGCTACTGCGGCCCAATTAGCTACTATTAAATTAGTGGCTGACCCTTCGGTATATAAAAGCATGTTCCCAACGGCCGCAGGTACGGCTGTACAAGGTTCAACCGTGTTGTTAGATCGTAACTTTAAATTCCCTCAGGTTTTCAGGGCTAATTTAGGTATTGATAAAAACCTGGGTAATGGCTTTACAGCAACTTTTGAAGGTTTATATACTAAAGATATTAATGCTACGCGTTTACGTAATGCAAACTTAAAAACACCTACTGGCATGACTTCTGAGGCTGATGGTGCTTCACGTCCGCGCTTTGTAGGTACCGGTGCAAACAATGCAGTGGTAGCTGCCGATCGTGCAATATATCCGTCGCTGTCTTCAGTAGTGGTGTTAGAGAATACCAACATCGGTCATACCATTCAGTTAACTGCAGAGTTAAACAAATCATTCGCCAATGGTTTTAACGCAAACGTTGCCTATACTTATACCCAAGCTAAAGAGGCCTTTGCTACAGGTGGTTCAACCGCTGCAACAGTATGGGCAGGTACATCAAATGTAGGTACCAGCAATGCTGTTGAAGTTGGTAATACAGGCTTTTATGTACCACACCGTGTTGTAGCTTCGGCTTCGTATAAGTTTAACTACCTTGATCATGCTTCTACCAGCATTGGTATATTTTATCAGGGCCAGGCAGGTAGCAGTCCGTTCAGCTACACTATTAATGGCGATTTAAATGGCGACGGTAACGCTTCTTCTGATTTGATGTATATCCCTAAAGCAGGAAGCACTGTAAAATTCTCAGATATAACTACAACCACCGGTGGTGTTACAACTGTACAGTATACAATAGCACAACAACAGGCAGCATTTGAGCAATATATCAACAATTCGCCTTATCTTAAATCGCACAGGGGTCAGTTTGCTGAAAGAAATGCTTCTTTTATGCCATGGTATAACCGTGTTGATGCAAACATATTGCAAGATTTTTATATCAAAACTAAAAGCGGTCAAAAACATACCCTTGAGCTAAGTGCGGTTATGATAAATGTGCCAAACTTTATAAACAGAAACTGGGGTATACAACAACAGTTTGTAACATCAAGTCCGCTTACTTATTCATCAATTGATGCTAATGGTGTGCCTACTTATAATTTGCGTGTTATTAACGGTGCTTTGGTTACCAATTCGTTCCAGAATGCAACCGCCAACACAACCTGGAGCTTATTGATAGGTGCTAAATACTTGTTTTAGTAGTTGAATAGTATACATTGATTTAAAACAAAATGAAAAGATATATAACCTTAGTTTTAATAGCCATGACAACATTTGGAATGTTTTCATGCACAAAAAAGGCTGATCTTGCAGCTATTGAGCCAAACTTGCCTTCAATACAGTTAAGTAGCCTTGGTACACAGCAAATTAGCCCGTTAACTATAGCTACCGGTAACCTGGTGCTTAATTTTGGTGCAACCACCACTAATTCGACCCCGGCAAATTTTAAACTGGAATTTTATGCCGCTACATCGGCAACCGGGCCAATAACAAAAACCGTTAACTTTCCTACATGGACAGGCAGCGATGATGCAGCCGGTGGCCACACTATAAGCTACATACTTGAACCAACCAGCTATACTAATACCCAGGTTTATGGCGGTACCATTACACTTAAATTAAGCACATTGGGCTTAACCGCAGGTAAAACTTATACCGTTAAAGCGTATGCTTACAAACAAGGAAGTGCTACACCTTCAACATTTACTACTACATCTTTATTTAAAGTGCAATAACACACTTTGTAATTCAAACAAAATAGCCCCGGAACTTCCGGGGCTATTTTGTTTATAATAGATTTTAAAATTAATAAGACTAATAAATAAACTCCCCAAATTCCGATAGTATAGTTACCCGTTTGTTTTCGGCAGCTTCTACACGGCCTATTATTTGAGCCTCGATGTTAAAGCTTTGAGCTATTTTAATAATATCGGCAGCTATTTGTTGCGGAACATAAAGTTCCATGCGGTGGCCCATGTTAAATACCTTATACATTTCCTGCCAGCTTGTACCCGATTCCTGGTGTATCAGTTTAAATAATGGAGGAATAGGGAACAGATTATCTTTAATTATATGCAGCTTATCAACAAAATGCAAAACCTTGGTTTGCGCGCCGCCGCTGCAATGTACCATGCCATTTATCTGGCTGCGGTAATTATCTAAAACGGTTTTAATAACCGGTGCGTAGGTGCGTGTTGGCGATAGTACCAGTTTACCCGCGGTTACTGATTGCCCGTTGCTAATATCAATTGTATCGGTCAGTTTTTTTGAGCCTGAAAATACCAGGTCATAAGGTATACCTGCATCATAGCTCTCAGGATATTTTTCGGCAATGGTTTTATTAAAAACATCATGGCGGGCAGATGTTAATCCGTTTGAACCCATACCGCCATTGTATTCTTTTTCATAACTGGCCTGTCCGTAAGATGCCAAACCAACAATTACATCACCGGGTGTAATCCGGTCGTTTGATATTACATCACTGCGCTTCATCCGGCAGGTTACTGTCGAATCAACTATAATGGTACGCACCAGGTCGCCAACGTCAGCAGTCTCGCCACCGGTGGAGTAAATCCCTATACCTGCAGCACGTAATTCGCTGAGTATTTCTTCGGTACCATTGATGATGGCAGCAATTACTTCGCCGGGCACCAAATTTTTGTTACGGCCAATGGTTGATGACAGCAGGATATTATCTGTTGCGCCAACGCAAAGCAGATCATCCAGATTCATGATAATGGCATCCTGCGCTATGCCGCGCCAAACCGAAATGTCGCCGGTTTCCTTCCAATACGTATAAGCTAAGGATGATTTTGTACCAGCGCCATCAGCATGCATAATGTTGCAATAGGCATCATCGTTGGTTAATATATCGGGTATTATTTTGCAGAAAGCCTTTGGAAAGATGCCTTTATCAATATTTTTTATGGCATTGTGTACATCATCTTTTGAAGCCGAAACGCCCCTTTGGTCATATCTTTGGGAAGAAATCATAGGCAAATATACTGCTTATTAACTTTTAACAGCATCAAAAAAAGTTATGATAGGGACCTGCAAAATCATATCAGATTAAATAAATAATTTTTTACATATCCACGTCGGAGTGTTCCTTTAAAACATGTCTGTAGCGGTTTAAAACGGCAGATTTTGAAATGAAACCTAAAAACTCGTTATTGTCATTTACCACCGGTAAAACCCATGTCGAGGTTTCATCAAACTTATTTATTATTGATATCATGTCCTCATTATGATTAATAATTGCTACAGGTATCTTCATGTAGTTAAGTATGTCGGTAAGGTGCTGTAGTTCAGGGTTGAACAGAAGCGGACGCAAATCATCAAAGTAAATAATGCCTGCAAGCGTTGTGCCGTCAAGTACCGCTATAACGTTACGTTTTCCGCTTTTTATTATTTCCATCAGCTCTTTTGACGTGGAGTTGATATGTAAAACGGATGAAGTTTTTTCTATCAGGTCCTTTATATCAATAAGTAAAAGCAGGTTCCTGTCATGCTCAAGGGTAAATATCTTGCCTTCATCGGCCAGTTTTTTCAATTCAGGCGAGATAGGCGAAAACCATTTTGCTATTAAAAATGCTATTACGCAAACAATCATCAGGGGTATAAAAAGGTCATAACCCGAGCTTGATTCGGCTATCAGGAATATGGCCGTTAGCGGTGCATATAACACGCCGCTCATCATGCCGCCCATTCCCACTATGATCAGGTTTATTACAGGCACATCTGTAAGCCCGATCTGTGTGCAGATTATGGCAAATAAATAACCCATTGTGCCGCCTGCAAACAGCGCCGGGGCAAAATTGCCCCCGTTACCGCCGCCATATATGGTTACTGATGTGGCAAGGGCTTTAAAAAGACAAACCAGTGTCAGGAAAACGATAATTATCCACTGGTTAAAGCCTATGTAGCCAAAAAAGCTATGCTCAATAATATGGTGTATATCACCATTGGTTAATGATTTTATACTTTCATAACCTTCGCCGAATAATGGTGGAAACAGCAGACACAACAATGAAAGTATAGCGCCACCAATGGCGGCTTTGCCTATTTTTGAAACCTTGATATGGTTGAAATAATGCTCGATACGTCGCGAGACCATAATAAAATAACGCGCATACAAACCGCAAAATATACCCAGCACCATATAATAAAGTATATTATGGTAGTTAAAACCGTGGCTGGAATTAAATTTAAATAAAATAGCTTCGTTAAGTATTACGCGCGATAGTAGACTGCCGCAAACCGAAGCTACTACCAAAGGGATAAAATCAGTAAAAACAACGCCTGTAAGTAATATCTCAAACGCAAACATTACGCCGGCGATGGGGGCGTTAAACGCGGCCGCTATGCCGGCAGCAGCACCAGAAGCGAGCAAGAGTGTACGGTCTTTATAATTAAGGTTGTAAGTTTGAGCAAAGTTTGAACCTATTGCTGATCCGGTAACCGCGATGGGGCTTTCCAAACCGGCCGAGCCGCCCAATCCAACCGTAATGGCGCTTTGTATAATTTGCGAATACATTTTTACATGTGATACAAAGCTTGAATTACGGGCAATTTCATATAGAATTGCTGGTATTCCCTTGCGGTCCTGACCGTTAAAAAAATAAATTACTATCAGCGTGGTTAATACAATTCCCAGGAAGGGGAACAGTACATAAAATAATATCTGATCCACGAAATGTACTTTGCTGGTTATTATATAATGGATATAATGTACCAGGCTTTTTAAGAAAACGCCTGCTAAACCAGCCGAACATCCCACTAACACACCCGACAGAACAAGAAACTGGCTGTGTGATAGCTTCGTTCGGAGCCACATTAAGAATATCTCATAGCTTTTCGCCTTTTTCCAGCTATATTGGCGCGATCTGCGGATTAGTTTAATAAATTGAAGATAGCTTTTTAAACTTTTATATTTATTTAACAACATGGTAGTTTCTGCAAATTTCATGAATTATTCAACTTATTCGAAAATTATTTTCAATAATTTAACAACTGAGCATTTTAATAACTAATTTATGTGCCGGGTAGCATAATTTACCAGGTTATGCGCTTTTAAAATGCTTTTTTAATGGAACGACTGCAGAAGAATAAAAAAAGCCCCCAATCTGGGGGCCTTTTTTATTATATAAATAATAACTCTCTGAATTTTGGCAGCGGCCATAACGAATCATCAACTAACTGCTCCAATTTGTCAACATGGTAACGTATAGGCTGAAAGAAGGGTTTAACATTCTCATCATACATAATAGCTTTTTCGCGCAGATCATCAACGGCGTTGGCTTTCTTGCGTTCGCTTATCATAGCTTCTACGTTTTCCTTAACTGCGTTAATATGTTCGGCAATTTTGTTGATGATGGCAGTTTGTGCCTTGTATGAAGTGTCGGGCAGGCCAATTTCTTTTAAACCACGTACGCTGTTAACCAAATTACTTTGGTATTGTATTGCCGCA
>JAICMD010000139.1 GCA_025929405.1 Mucilaginibacter sp.
GGCGGTCGCGGCGGCCACGTTATTGTAAAAGGCAACGCCCAGCTATGGACGTTGCTTCACCTCAAATTTCGTAAACACGTTATAGCAGGCAATGGCGACCCTGGCGGCAGTTCAACCAGTACCGGCAAAAGCGGTAGGGACGAGATATTGGAAGTTCCTTTAGGCACCATCGCTAAAGACGCTGAAACAGGTGAGGTGATATTTGAAATAAATACCGACGGCGAAACCAAAATACTAACTCCGGGCGGGCGCGGAGGACTGGGTAACTGGCACTTTAAGTCGGCTACCATGCAAACGCCCCGCTTTGCACAACCCGGCGAACCCGGCAGGGAAGACTGGAACATATTGGAGTTAAAACTTTTGGCTGATGTAGGTTTGGTGGGTTTTCCTAATGCGGGTAAATCAACCTTATTATCGGTAATGTCGGCAGCCAAGCCTGAAATTGCCGATTATGCCTTTACTACCCTGGTGCCTAATTTGGGTATAGTATCTTACCGCAACAATCGCTCATTTGTAATGGCTGATATTCCGGGGATAATTGAGGGTGCATCACAGGGAAAGGGACTTGGTATCAGGTTTTTGAGACATATTGAGCGTAACTCGGTGCTATTGTTTATGGTGCCTGCGGATACCTCGCGCACCATAAAACAAGAGTATGAAATATTACTCAACGAATTAAACGAATATAATCCCGAACTAATCCATAAGCCCCGTGTATTGGCCGTTACCAAAACCGATATGCTGGATGATGAGTTAATAGCAGAAATGAAAAAGGAGCTGCCAACGGGAATACCATCGGTGTTTATATCATCAGTGGCTCAAAAAAATATCATCGAACTGAAGGACCTGCTTTGGGCCGAAATTAATAAGCAATAGATTATTCAAGTATGCGGTCGCGTATTTTTACAGCGGGGTTGCCTTGGTAAATGCTGTACGGATCAAGATTTTTGGTAGCTACAGAACCACTGGATAATATGGCATGAGTGCCAATGGTTATGCCTTGATTAATTATGGCACCTGCGCATATCCATACGCCATCTTCAATCACAACGCTGCCTGTTATCAAATCAAACGAGGGCTTTTTATAATTATGGCTGCCTGTTAAAATCATAACCCCTTGTGATATACATATATTATTACCAATAGTAATTGGTACCAGGCTATCCAGCCAAACGTTTTCGCCTATCCAAACTTCATCACCTATGCTTAAATTCCAGGGGTATTTAATGTTAACACAGGGTTTAAATTCAACCATGTTGCCAATTTTTGCACCAAACAATCTTAGTATAACATTTTTAAAACCGTAAAAGGGGAATAGCGAAGATTTAAAGAAGATAATATTTACATAATACCATAAAATTCTTTTTAAAGCGTTGCCACCGGGATTGTACGGCCAATTATTATATAAAACCAAATCAGCTTTTTTCATGCTTTTTAGTGGCGATGATATCATGTTTGGTCCAAAAATACAGGCTTATAAGTATAATCAAGTATATCAGTACATTAAAAATGGTATGATGATCAATAATTTTATTATTTCCGGGTTTCCAGTATAGTGCCAAAACTACAAACCGGATGATATTTAAAAACTGGAAAATAAGTACACCAGCTATAAAAAACAGTATTTTTTGTGCAAGCGGTTTGGGGTATGCAATGGCAAAGGCAGCTAAAAAACTCATTATCCCAAAACCCAGGCAGGAGTAGGCCACATCTATCATGTTGCGACCCGCCACCAGCAAAAATTCGTTATTTATTACAGTGGTATAGCCCATCCAAATAAGTATTTGTTTGGTGCAGCTTAATAGCAGTGTACGCAGCCATTGGATGTAGTTTAAATGATCATGCAAAAACGGGCTGTAGTGATTACCGGGGCTTGTAAGCCCCAGGTATATATTATTAAAATAGTAAAAGCATACAAACAGTACCACAAAAACAACCGCAAATCTTAAGGGGTTATGCTTGCCTTTTAGCATCTTCTTCCTGTTTAAGTAGCTCATCAATTTTAATATCTACTACCAGCCTAAACCAAAAGCCCTGTAAAAAATGGAATATTACACCCGTGCGCCCATCTAAAATGCCCAGCTTAAATATCATGCGGTAGGTAAAATATAATGCGGGTCGCACATAACGGGGCAATTTATACCACATCCGTTTAAACCAGGCCGAACGTTCATAAGGCGAACCCCAAAAACGCGGAATGATGGTTTGCAGGCGCAATTGTTTTATACGTTCAACTTCTTCAATAGCTAATTGGTCGCTGTAGCGGTTGTGTTTGGCAATCCAAAAGCTGATGTTGTTTTCTTTTAGATTCTCTTCAAGGATGATCCCGTTTTTCCAAACAATGGTTTGTCCGGGTGCTATAAAGCGGTGGTCCATGTTCTCGCTTATATCTGAATACCCTATGCCGAAACGGAACATTTTAAGCATATAAAAAGGATAATAACCCCCATGCTTTATCCAGGTACCTTTAAAAAAATTTTTGCGGTTAAAGTAAATGCCGCTGATATGCCGGTAATCCTCGTCCTTAAAATTAAGCAGAAGTTGTTTAAGTTCAGGGGTAACAATATGGTCGGCATCCAGCCCTATAACCCAGGGAGTTTGTATATCGAAATTTTTTAAGGCAAAATCCCATTGTTTGGGGTGGTTCTCAAACTTATTCTGCAAAAATTGCGCGCCAAAGCTTTCACCTATTTTTATGGTATTGTCGGTACTGCCCGAGTCTAAAATAAATACGGGAGCATTTAATTCACTTATGGAGTTAAGTAAACGCGGTAAATGCATTTCCTCGTTATAGGTTAGTATGATGAATGAAAACTGAGTGTTCAATTCAATTTAGCTTTAATGAGCATTGATTTCCAAAAATAAGGAATCCGTCCGCATCCTTTAAAATCGGTAATTGTAAATCCTGCATTAGTTAATAGTAAGCTTAGGGTAGCCCTCGACCAAAATTTAATATGTCCGCCCAGCCATAACGGCGAAATATGAGTATCCCATTTATTAAAAATGCTTAATACAAGGTTTTTTAAATAACCATGATAGGGCGTTGAAAATATTACTTCGCCTTTAGCATTCAAAATATCTTTACAAAACATTACAAAGGCTTCAGGATCATATAAGTGTTCAATAACTTCGGTTGATATGATGGTATCAAAGCTTAATTGCTGTAAGGGTTGGGGCAACTTACCGGTAGAAAGATCCTGCACAAAAAATCTATCGGGGTTTGTATTTTTAGCTATCGCGATGCCTTCTTCGGATGCATCGGTACCATAGGCGTTGTAACCCAACGAAACCAAATGGTTAACCAAATATCCATTGCCGCAACCTAAATCTAATATGCAGCTATTTTTGTTTTTATCAAGCATATTTAACAATGGCTGTAACACATAATTAAAACTATATGTCATGGTATCGGCATGGTAGCCATAGTCTTTATACGCTGTCATCAGCAATAATTTGATTATACATGGCCAGGTATTTTTCAACTAAATTACCGGCCTTAAAGTCATTATAAATTATTGGTGGCGCAATCTGCCTTATGCGCATTAATTCCTCGCGGCAATGTAAAGCTATGTTGTTGATAAATGCAGCAACCGAACCAGTTTCGGTACTGCATACCCAGCCCAGTTTATTTTGCTCAACATAATTGTATAAACCTACATTTTCGCTTATTAATACTGCTGTGCCTACACTAAGGCTTTCTATTACCGTATTTGCAAAATTTTCATCGTGCGAGGGTAATACGAAAAGATCATGCCCGGCAAGCAATTCAAACTTGCCGTCATTATAAAACCCTGCCCATTTTATAAATTGGGCTATCTTATAATCGGCCGCTAATTGTTTAAGATAATTAATGTAAGCTTCATCCCCATTACCGGCTATGGTTAGGAGGTAGGGGGCGGTTACATCTTTAAGTGCTTTAAACAGTATATCCAACCCTTTTTTTTCCTCAATCCTTGAAAAGAAAAGCAGGCGTATATGCTCATTTTCGGCACGGAGAGGAGTATTTACGGACATACCTGCAGGTAGTTTAACAAAATTGGCAATGGTGGTAATACTCAAAGGCGATACCAGTTGAATAATAGCTTGTTTCTCTCTTTCGGAAGTAACATGTATATGGCATTTGTTAAGTAGCGGTTTACCTAAAAAATTATGAATAATACTTTTTATCCCGCGGTTTTTATTTGCAAATGAATATGGGCTTAATGTGCCTCTGGGCGAAACTACTACCGGCACCCCGCGTAATACTGCAATAAGGCACGAAAGTACCGATACTGTATTCCACCAGGCGTGTATATGTACCAAATCGTTTTCTTTTACGTGTTGCCACAAGCTGATAAGTAATGAAGGCGAAAAATGCGTATGATCCTTAGTTAAACGTTTAAAATAAGTTACTTTAACGCCATTTACGGCAGTGGTTTGTTGCGGCAGGTCATCAATGCCGTTAGCAGTGGTTGTTAATACGGTAATAGTTGCGCCTGCAGCTATAAGCTGTTCGCATAACATTGCTACCGACATGGTTGGCCCGCCGTATATTAAAGCAGGCTTATAAGAGGCATTAATTTGTATAATTTTCAAACCTGTTGTATTATTTTATAAGTTTTAAATATCTTAAAAATAATAAGCATGGTTACAAAGCTCCAGAAAACGGAATTTATTAAAAATTCAAAACTCAAGCCGCGCCATAATATTTGAAACAGCCCCGAAAAAATAAGTGCTGTACCTAATACGTATCCGCCAAATAATTTTTCGGCATAAATAGAAAGTAGCTGAGCTGCTGCACCGTATATAAACATACAAAATACTATTGCTAACGGCCCTCCTGACAAATACGCATCAACCACAAAAGCAGGCTTGGCCGAAACATCTGAACCTCGATTTACTACACCGGCATCATATACGCGCCCCATAACCATGTCTTCGGTTACGGGTTTTGACGGCCAGAACACACGCGGAACAATAGCTGTAATTGATTGACCCAATATTTTTAAACCATAATAACCAATATGTGCAGGGGTTGATTTAACAAATAAGGTAAACATATCAATTTCACTTAACCTATAGGCATAAAAATCCCAATTAGTATCATCTTGCCCATTTAGTTTATTGTCATTGCCTTTTAATGCTGCATCAATAGCAAGGCTTCGCGCCTCGTCCTGGTCTGTTTGTTCCGTCCATGAATTTTCTCTGAATACTTTATTATAAGTAGGCAGTAACAAAAACAACACAAATAAAAAAGGTACAAAAAAATAGGTTACTGTTTTTTTATAATTAGGATATAAAAAGATGCCCAGCACCATAACACTAATAATAATAGGTTCTTTATAACCAGAAATAAGCGCCTGATAAAAGTTGAACAAATAAAGGATTATACAAATTAATGTATTACCCATTTTTTTAAGTGGAATAGCATAAGCAAACGCTAAAGTGCCCGAAATAAAACTTAAAGAGCCTAACTGGAAGTAAAATTGAGATAAGCCGGGTATCATGTAAAATGCTATTGATACGGGTAAACTTATCAGCGCTGTAATAAGTAATAAGTTAGCTATTTTTTCCTGACTAACGTAATAGCGTCGTTTACTGGGATAATTCATAAATATTGAAACACCAGTAACAAAAGAAGCATGAGCCAGGCAATAATACCGTTGGCATTGTGCGGTTAGCATTAATCTGTTTTGATCTATCAGGGTTGCAATTGGGTTTTTATGAAAATTTTGATAGCCCAAAACATCAAAAAAATAGAAAATAGATGTACAGCACATATATCCGGCAAACACTATTTGTACCAAAAATATGGGTCGCATTAACTGCTCAGATATTTTTCTGTCGGTAGGTAATTGTTTTAGTTTTCCGGTTAGGCTAAGGTAAAATATAAAAAATGAGCCTAACCACGCTAAAAGGTATGATAGTATATAAAAACCATCAAACACTTCGGCTAATAACCATGGGAAGAAGTATAATGCGTATAACCCTATGGGCGTTTTTTTCATTTTATAATATTTTGGTATTCCGGTTTTATGTTAGTATTTCATTTATTAATTGCTGCTCAATAGGTTTGGCTATATTTAAAAAATTCCAATGCGTAATTATCCGGGCTGATGCTTCACCAAGTTGCGATAGTTTATTTTTTGATTGGGTTAGTTGTTTTAATTGCGCTACCAGGTCATTTAAATTTTCACTTTTAAATATAGCCCCATTTTTATTATCGGGCACTAAATCAATTGCACAACCACATTTATCAGAAACTAATACCGCCTTGCCGCAAGCCATAGCCTCATTAACTGCCAATCCCCATGATTCTCCCGGACCTTTTGACGGCAGGCAAAATAAATTGCAAGCCTGGTATACAACCGGCATTTGGATTTGATTTTGAAAATTTAAAAAATGGATGTTGTTATGGTTTTGTGCCTTATGCTTTAAAGCGGTTTCTAAATTACCATTGCCTGTAAAAAGTAAATGAATGTTTGGATTATTGATACGCATTACGGCATCCAATAAAATTTCCGGATTTTTTTTGGCTTCCAATTTACCGGCAAATAAAATAAGTATATCGTGTGTGCTGAGTTTTAATTGGGTTCTTAATTCATTCGCCTCAGTACAACGGTCTGTCTTAAATCTGTCATTATCAATGGCATGAGGGGCAAAGGTAAGTTGATGGTCCTTTAGCCCGTACTTTTTAAAATATGCTTTGTTGTTGGTACCGGTATAAAAGGCATGGTCAATATGCTTGTAAACCCATTTTAAAAATATCGATTTTAAAAATGATTTAAAGAGAGATTTTTCATCCAATAAGGTAGAATCTCCTCTGAAATACACCGGTATTTTGTTTTTAAAATAGCGCATGGCCTTTAAATGGCTATGATATGACCAGCCATAAACCAAAACTGCATCGGGTTTAAAATTAATAACCTGATTAATTAAGCCTGGGTTTTTGATACCATTAAAATGATGAGAACCAGCATTGGCAGCAATATTTTGCACCCACTCAAACGGATAGCCCTCCAGCAGCGGCAAATCCCAGCTTATTTTTTTACCGAAGTCGGGATCAAATTTATCTTCAGAAGTTTCGCCCCAGGTATAAAAAACCTTTATATCTATCTGTTTACGTTCATGCAGTAATTTAAAAACAGGCGCATAATACTGAATAGGGTGGGTAGTTATAATGGCTAACCGTTTCATTTTGTTACTACCTGGTTAAATAGGTTGCACTGCTGTAAAGCCATATTTTGTGCACTATGTTTTTTTATGGCATCTACATTATATATAGTAATATCGAAGCTATGGTTGATAACCTTTTTTAAAAACGTGTATAGCTTTAAAGGAAGCTGCGGTGTATTATCATAAGTATAATTATACGGCAATTGGTATTCATTTAAAGTATTAATAGCAGGGCTTAAAGAATTGAACAACGTAAGCAGCGGTTTACCGGCTAACACATAAGGATAAATTTTTGATGCCGTGTAAGCCGGATCGTCCGAACCGGGTACAAACAGCGCATCAGCCTGTAATAAAGTTACCAGGGTATGGTAATAACTTATCCTATCTGTTATTTCGATAACATTATTCTCCAAGCCATAATTTTTAGCCAGTGGCAGTATAGTTGGCCTGCCTTGCCCTGCCGGGGCGTAGCTGGTGCCAATAAAATAAATTTTGATACTCTTAAATATTTTTGGCTCATCTGTTAATCCTTTTGCTAATGCTTCAAAAAGCGGGGTAATTGCCTTATGCATATCATTACCGCCGCGCCCGATGTAAACAAGGTTTTTAAATGCAGGATCAAGCAGTGCCTCAAATTTATCCTTGTTTTCAATAGCAATTTCCATGTCTGGCTCAAAAGCGCCAAAGGTTATAGTTGCCGCAGGAATGCTTTTTATCTCAGGATACCGGTCTTTTAAATCATTAATATATTGGTGGGATACGCTTATTAAGCCATTAACCTGTTTTATAGCTATAGGTTCGAGGTATTTATTAAGGCGGTAGGATAACCAATATTTAGAGGGGCGCTGGCTTTTAGGCTTATCTTTATAATAGTCAGAATGCCATGGGTCCTGCATGTCAATAACGTAAGGAATATTAAAGCGTTTTTTCCAATATGCACCTAAAATGCAAACCGCGAACTGTGTGGTTGAAAAATAAATCAGGTTGTATTTGCCCGACTGCAATAGTTGATTAACCTTTTTACGATAATACCAAAGCGACCGTAACGCAATGCTGCCTAAACCCAGTTTTGATGTCAATGATTTATCAAATGCAGCAACTGTATGAATTTTGATATCGGTTGGAATACTTTGCATTAACAACGCATCCCTGGCCATATCTGTATAAATGGGATTAACCATGACTACTTCGGCATCCCAACCAAAATTTTTATAGTAAGGCAGGCTCATGCGTACGCGCTGCATATCTGCTGCATTTACGGGTGGAAAATAGGGCGATATAATGAGAACCCGTTTATTCAATTGTTAAAGGTTTGATCAACAAGATTTAAAAAATTGACGCTTTCATTTTCCCAGTTAAATTGCTCGCGGCCGCAATTCAATGAAGCCCGGCAAGCCTCAAAAAGTTCTTGTCGGTTTAAAATGTAGTAGTTTAAAATCTCAGCCAATTTAGCAGGGTCTTTTTTTGGATACACAGCGCCTATGCCGGGGTTAGCTTCAATAAAAGCTTGCTGGGCAGGAGTATTGCTGGCAACAATTGCCAGACCCGCCTGCAGATAAGTAAATATTTTATTGCTTAAAGCCAGGTTGTTGTTGATGCTGAAACCCGGCTCAGACGCCAGCCCGATATCAAAACGCGAAATAAAATTTACAATTTCGTCAGGCGGTATGGGCTTATGAAAAAAAACGTTTTTAGCCGCCGTACC
>JAICMD010000258.1 GCA_025929405.1 Mucilaginibacter sp.
TTCTCATGTACCAGCAAGATCCAAAAACTATGCGATGTTTACGGATTACACAACACCGTTACTAAAATTGGTTTTAAATATATCTGTGATTTGATAGTAAACTCAGGTCAGCCATTTTTGGTTGGTGGCGAAGAATCAGGTGGTATTGCTGCTAAGGGACACATCCCTGAGCGTGATGGCATTTGGATAGGTTTAATTATATGGGAATTTATGGCCAAAACCGGCCGCAGCCTGAGCGACCTGGTACAGGAGATTTATGACCTGGTAGGCAAGTTTGCGGTTGAGCGTTACGACCTGCATGTAACCGAAGAATTAAAGCAAGCCATCATCAGCAACAGCAAAACTGGCAAATACACCAGCTTTGGTAATTTAAAGGTTGTAAGAACTGAAGATTTGGACGGCTTTAAGTTCTTTTTTGAAGATGAAAGCTGGGTGATGATACGCCCGTCAGGAACCGAGCCTGTTTTACGTGTTTACTCAGAAGCGCCAACTTCGGCCGATTCATTTAAAATACTGGATACTGTTAAGGCGGTATTGTTGGGGTAATTAAATTGTCACAATATAAACAAAAAAGCCCCCCAAATTGGGAGGCTTTTTTGTTTGGTCTGTATTTGTAGCTAAAATTACGCTTTAGCTTTTTTACCTTGGTAAGACAATGGTAATACAATAACAGCGATTAATGCTACAACTTCTAATACGGTTAACATGACTTTTAAATTTTTTGATTAATTAATGAACTTTTTTCTTTTTTAGCCACCACTCTTTCATCCTATCCTAAACCTTTAATAATCAGGAATAAGATGCAAGAACAATGTCTCTTCGAACCCACTTCGACACAAAATGTGCCATAAAAAAAATGGATGTTTTCAAAGCAATTTTCAAAATCATCAATAAAAAAAATTCATTAGTAAAAAATAAATGGTCAAATTTTAAATGATGCGATTGAAAAATAAAAGTTAAAAAAACATCAGAAAAGAAAATTTTTAAGGCTTTTTTGACTAAAACCTCTTAATCAATCCCAAAAAATGCTGTCAAAAAGCTGTTTTATTAAAATTTGTCGTCGAAAAACTTCAAAAGCAGCTACAAACCAAACACTTACGGTACAGTTTTTTTATAAAAACACGTATTTAACACACTCTTATACCAGCATATAGTGAAAATACTCTGACAAAACATTTTAAAAAAAATTTTGTCAATTTGTCACAAAACATGACAGAAGTCAAAATTCTGCCATAATTGCTTAAAATTATCTGCCAAAATACTGCCAAACGGAAAATTAATAGGCAAACTATCCCCGATGACTCCAATATAGCCTATGCCAAAGTATCTAAAATATACCCCATAAAAAAAGCCCTCCCTAACGGGAAGGCCTTATGCTTAGAAGTAAGGATAATTATAATTTACCAACCTCTTGTACCAGGTCGATCAGTTTGTTTGAGTAGCCCCACTCGTTATCATACCATGAAACCACTTTAACAAAGTTATTATTTAAAGCGATACCTGCTTTTGCATCAAATATTGATGTACGTGCATCACCTTTAAAGTCTTCAGATACTACTTCGTCTTCAGTATAACCCAGGATACCTTTCAATTCGCCTTCTGAAGCTTCTTTCATTGCGGCTTTGATATCCTCGTAAGTAGCAGGAGTTTTTAAGCGTGCGGTTAAGTCAACTACTGACACGTCGGCAACGGGAACACGGAATGACATACCTGTTAATTTACCTTTCAGTTCAGGCAACACCAAACCTACCGCTTTAGCAGCACCTGTTGATGAAGGAATAATGTTTTGGTAAGCACCGCGGCCGCCTCTCCAGTCTTTTGCAGACGGACCATCAACAGTTTTTTGAGTAGCAGTTACTGCGTGGATAGTGCTCATTAAACCTTCTTCAATACCAAATTTATCATTTAACACTTTAGCAATTGGCGCTAAACAGTTAGTAGTACATGAAGCGTTTGATACGATGTGCTGATCAGCCTTTAATTGTTTATGGTTAACACCCATTACAAAGGTTGGGGTATCGTCTTTTGCAGGGGCGCTCATTACTACTTTTTTGGCACCTGCATCAATATGTTTTTGTGCACTTTCCTGAGTTAAAAACAAGCCTGTTGACTCGATTATAACTTCGGCACCTACTTCGTTCCATTTCAGGTTAGCCGGATCTTTCTCGGCAGTAACACGGATGGTTTTACCATTTACAACCAGGTGACCGCCTTCAACAGCGATGGTACCTTTAAACTGACCGTGGGTTGAATCGTATTTTAACATGTAAGCCATGTAATCAGGCTCAACAAGATCATTAATACCAACAACTTCAACACCTGGTCTTTCGATCGCAGCCCTAAAAGCCAAACGGCCAATACGGCCGAAACCGTTAATTCCTATTTTCATGATTTTTTAATTTTTATTTGAATAGTAGGTTAATAAATTATTTATGGGTTCTTTAATAATATGTGTGATCTCTATCTTTACATTTGCTGCTGCCTGGCGCAAATGATCCTGAAAGGCAAAGGCTACTGAACCTTCAAAATGCAAAGGCGCCTGCGGATATTGTTTATGTAAAGGTAATAAATATGTGGCGATTAGCTTATCAAAACCATTTTTTATGACGTTGGTAAGATATTGTTCGTCCTGGTTCTCAATAAAAAAATCAGTGAACGAACTTAAAAAAACAGCAGGCTGTTTGCCACGATAAACCTTCTCCAAAAGGTTGGTACGATCGGCATCATAACGTTTGCTAAACTTTTTGCGGATAGCATCTGGCAGTGTTTCATTCATAAAACTTTTTATTAACTGCCTGCCTAACCAGTTGCCGCTGCCTTCGTCGCCTAAAATATAGCCGAGGCCATAATTATTGGGTTTAACCCTTTTACCATCAAACCATGCCGCGTTTGATCCGCTGCCGCAAATACCAATGATACCGGATGTACTTTTACAACAGGCAATAGCTGCCCCTTCAATATCATGCGATACAGTTATTTTGGCAAACTTAAAAAAACCGGCAAAAGCGTTTTGTACAACTGCTCTCATCTCATCTGTTGATGATCCGGCACCAAAAAAGTATATGCGTTTAATTTCCTCGGCGTGATGTATAAGGTTGATGTTTTTATTTAAAATTTGCAGTATATGTTTATCATCATCAAAATATGGGTTGATACCGCTGGTTTTAAACGAGGCAATAGTTTTTCCCTTGTCGGCTAAGCGCCAATCGGCATGGTTTGATCCGCTGTATATTACTGCAATCATTTATATGGATAGTACATCAACCATTTCTAAAAGATCCTCTTCCAGCTTAAACTCATGCTGAGTAAGCGCTTCTTCTAACGATGTTATTTTAATATGGTTCGCTTCCAGGCCTACCATTTTTTGGCTGTGGCCATTAATCAGCGCTTTAACTGCTGCATAACCAAGCCTGCTGCCCAAAATGCGGTCAAAACTGCTTGGGCTGCCGCCGCGCTGCAGGTGGCCCAGTATAGTAACCTTTATATCGTAATTCTTTACTTCTTTTTGTACGGCTTCGGCAAGGTCATAAATACCACCGCTTTTATCACCCTCGGCAACAATAACAATGCTTGACGATTTTTTATTGCTTTCGCCGCTTTTTAGTTGTTTGATGAGGTCATCAATGGCGGTTGATTTTTCGGGAAGCAAAATAGCTTCGGCACCGCATGAAATGCCTGCACGCAAGGCAATAGCACCCGAATCGCGACCCATTACTTCGATAAAAAACAAACGGTCGTGCGAGTCGGCGGTATCTCTTATTTTATCTATAGCTTCGATAACGGTATTGGTAGCCGTATCAAACCCAAGCGTATAAGTTGAACCGTACAAATCGTTATCAATAGTACCGGGTATACCCATAACGGCTATATCAGGGTATTTTTTTGAGAAACGTAAAGCACCGGTAAAAGTGCCGTCGCCGCCTATTACTACCAGCGCGTTAATGCCACGGGCTTTTAAGTTTTGATAGGCGGTCTCCATCCCTTCATCGGTATGAAAAGTAAGGCAGCGCGCTGTTTTTAATATGGTACCACCCAGGCTAAGTATATTACTTACCGAGCGGGTTTCCATATCATACATATCATTTTCAATCATGCCTTTGTAGCCCTGACGTACGCCTACCACCGGTATATTATTATAGATAGCAGTACGCACAACAGCCCTTATACAAGGGTTCATTCCGGGAGCATCGCCACCGGAAGTAAGGACACCAAGTTTTGAAATTTTATGCATATTTACACCTTTAAAAACTTTGTACGAAGATAAGGTGTAAAAATTACACCATTAAATTTATTTTTACTTTATTTTTGTGCCGAAAATAGCATCAATATTTATTTTAGCAAAACTTAATTAACAAACGGTTTGGAAGAAAAACTACCCGCATTTGACTCAGCCTTTTCAATTGACTGCGTAATATTTGGATTTGAGGCAGGTGTGCTCAAAATATTATTGATTGAGCGTAACGAAGATCCTTTTAAGGGCTGGCATGCGTTACCCGGATCGATCATCAAGCAGGAAGAAAGCGTTGACGACGCTGCCGAGCGCATTTTATATGAGCTTACCGGCCTGCGCTACCTGCATATGGAGCAGTTTCATACTTTCGGCGAGGTACACCGGCACCCGCAGGTCCGTGTAATTACCGTTGCATACTATTCTTTGTTGCGCCTAACCGGCCAAAAA
>JAICMD010000273.1 GCA_025929405.1 Mucilaginibacter sp.
CAGGGTAAAATTGTAGTGACATTTTAAATTGATTGGCTTATTTGCATAATTTAACCTGATTAAAATAATTGCGGTTGATATATATGTTGAGGAATTTTAAACTTTTTTTATTAGTTGTATTTACGCTTATTGGCTTGCAGGCCTGTAAGAATAATGAACAGGACGAGATCCCCGTAAGCGACTTTTTTAAAACACCCCAAAAGGCCAGCTTTAAAATATCGCCTGATGGTAATTATATCTCCTATTTAAAAAAAGGGGATAAGCAAAAGCAAAATTTGTTTATAAAATCACTTGCTGACGGCAAGGAGCGTATGGCCACGGGCTTTGATGGCTTTTTTTCGCGTGATTATTCATGGACCTATGATAACCAGATTATATTTAACCAGTTTAATATTTTCACCGGGGATAATAAAATGTTTGCACTTGATGTTGCCACATTAAAGTTGCGTAACCTGTTATCAGAAAAAAAGGTACAAATACGGATACTTAACCGTAACAAGCTACAGCCTGATGAAATAACCATTGCCATGAACAAGCGCGACTCGACTAATTTTGATGTTTATAAATTAAATATTAAAAATGGCGAGTTAAAAACCTATCTGATAAACCCCGGCAATATCACAGAATGGTTTCCGGATATTGATGGCAGGATACGGCTGGTAAAATCATCAGACGGGGTAGACGAAACCATATTATTCAGACCCAATGAAAGCGCGCCATTTAAAGCCATCATTAAAAATAACTTTAAAAATTCAGTTAAGCCCATACCTTTTTCGTGCGGAAAAAACAGTTTTTATGCCCTCTCAAATGTAGACCGTGATAAAACGGCTTTGGTTGAAATAAATGCACAAACCGGCAAAGAACAACGGGTAATATTTAGCAGCGATAAAGCTGATATTTTGCGTATTGATTACTCGCGCAATAAGCGCAGGCTTGATCTGGCATCGTGGGAAGAAGCAAAGCCGCAAAAGCATTTTTTAAATAACGATGTAAAAGCTATATATAAAGACTTGCGGGCGCAGCTTGGCGATAAAGAAATTAATATTGCCGAACGTGATACCGCCGAAGATAAATTTATTATAAACACTTATACCGACCGTAATCAGGGATCAGTTTACCTGTACGAGAGGAAAAATAAAAAAATCACCAGCCTTGCAGATAACTCGGCTATTAAACCCGAAAAATTATGCGCTGTACAGCCCGTAAGTTTTAAAGCAAGCGATGGGTGGATAATAAACGGATACTTAACCTTACCCAAAAACGGCACTACCAATTTACCTTTGGTAGTAATGCCACATGACGGGCCTTTTAACCGCGACTCATGGCGATATAGTGCCGAAATACAGTTTTTAGCCAATAGGGGGTATGCCGTATTCCAGGTTAATTACCGTGGCTCTATTGGTTATGGCAAGGCATTTTATAGCGCCGGTTTTAAAGAACTGGGAGGTAAAATACAACAGGATATAACTGATGGGGTAAATTGGCTCATTGAAAAAAAGATAGCCAACCCCCGTAAAATTGCCATTTTCGGTCGAGGTTTTGGTGGTTTTTCAGCCTTGTACGGGGTGTCATTTCATCCAAAATTGTATAAGTGTGCCATTACGCAAAATGGTATTATAAATGTATTGGCTTATATAAAAGATACCAATCCATTTTACAAGCCATCATTGCAAATGATGTACGAAATGGTAGGCGACCCCGAAACTGATGCATCTAAATTAATAGCTATATCGCCTGTGTTCCATCCCGAAAAAATAAAGGCGCCGTTAATTGTTTTTCAGGACAGAAAAGACCCACGCACCAACATTAACGAGCTTGACCATTTTGTGCTTGAGCTGCAAAAACGTAAAGTACCGGTAAATTACGTGATAAGGAAAAACCAGGGTTTAAGGAACGAGCGGTCGCGCATGGAAATGTATTCAGAAATTGAGAAGTTTTTGGATGCTAACCTGCAGGGTAAAAATTAGCTTTAGCAAATGAAAGCGCCTAACCAGGTATACCGTAAAAATTTTTCGCTGATAATTGCCTTGCTGGCAATGATAACGGTAATTTTAATAATAGCCCTGGTGGTAGCTTATAACCTTACCGGTAAAAATGTGGAGAGCGAGTTTTCGCTCAAAAAAAATAACGTTTACGAACAAACTACCGGCGGTTACTGGGATTTTTTCAAGGCACGTGTGCCCGAGCTTACTTCATACCAGGGGTTGCTTAATCCCATATCGGCAGGTAATTATGCCGGCACCGTTTTTCGCGATTATCCTTTTGTAAAAAAAATTGTTTATTACGAAGTATTGATAGGTGCAAAACCCGATAATAAACTGGCTATTACAGCGCGGTCGGTTTATCAGTTTACTCCTTACCGCGATACCGTTATCACAGCAAAACTGGAGAACAAGGTAAATGATAACGACTTTGTAATCATGGCCGACAAATTTGGTACCTACATTACCAATTACGATACTACCAGAGGCCCCGCAGCCGAGGAAATATTCAGGACCTACTACAATATTAAACCCGGTAAAATAAGTTACCTTAATGAACCCCGCAGCGAAGACCTGAAAGCATACCGCGATCTTTTGAAAACAAGAAGCAAACAATCATACAAGCAGGATATGATGGTTTTTGTGCTTGATGTGCACGGGTTAAAAATTGCTAACCCGTATCCGGAACTGTATCAAAATATATCTATACAGCAGCTTACCTATGATCCGCTGAATATTGATCATAACAAGGTTATAACTGATGAACTTGCCCTGCCGGGTGCTTTTGCCGATTACAAGCTATATTTTACATCGCCGCGCGATTATTTAACCGCCGAAATAAACCGGCGCTTTATGCCTGTAGGCGGCACAGTATTACTGATATATATATTTATGGTAATAATTGGCTGGCTTATTTACCGCAACCTTAATGTTAACATGAAGTTGTTTAAGCTGCAGTATGATTTTATTAACAACTTTACGCATGAGTTTAAAACACCTGTAAGCGTTATAAAAATAGCAGGCTCAAACCTGCGCGGCGAGGGCGAACTAAGCGACAGGCAACTTAAACATTATGGCAAAATTTTAGATGAGGAAGCTGATAAGCTGAACGAGTTGATGAATAAACTATTATCATTTACCCAGCTTGAAAATAAATCCATCACCATAAAAAAAGATAAAATAGATGTAAACGCTTTTGCCCAGGGCTATATTGATACTTTTAAAATAAAATACCCAGACTTTAAACTGCACTGTAGCGTTAAAGATGTAAAGTTTTTTTATACCGACCCGGTTTTACTGGGCAGTGTTTTTCAGAATCTGATGGAAAACGCCTATAAATACTCGCCCCATAATAATAAGGAGTTATTTATAAGGATAGGGCTTGAACGGCGTAACATTGTATTTATGTTTATTGATAAGGGAATAGGCATCCCTAAAAATGAGTTGAATAATATATTTAAAAAATTTTATAGATTAGAGAACCAATATAATCAAAACGGAAGCGTTGGGCTTGGCCTGGCCTTTTGCAAGGAGCTGGTTAACTTTATGGACGGCGAACTAACCGTACAAAGTAAAGTAAATGAAGGCTCGGAGTTTAAGGTTACACTTCCATACGAAAATTAAGCTGTATGAATAAAGAAATAAAAATAGCGCTGGTTGAAGATGATGAAAACCTGCGTTTTTTGGTTGCCGAGCGCCTGCAATCAGAAGGATATAAAGTATTGGAAGCCAACAATGGCGATGATGCCGAAACCATGATACTGGCAGAGCAGCCTGATATTGTATTGCTTGATTGGATGCTGCCCGGTAAGCAGGGTGCCGAAGTTTGCGCCAATATACGCTCCAAAGGTTTTGATAAATTAATTATCATGACTACAGCCAAACAACAGGATATTGATAAAATATCGGCCTATAATTTTGGTGTAAGCGATTATGTTACCAAGCCATTTAACATGGATGTACTGGTGGCGTTGATTGATAATAAGATCAAGTTTCAGTTGAACAACGAGAAATCAGAATCGTACCATTTTGCCAATATGGAGCATTTGCCTAATACGCACCTGCTGATAAAGGAGGGCCGCAAAATTGAGCTGACCATTTTAGAGAATCGCATACTACTTTACTTCCTTAAAAACAAAAACAAGGTAATTAACCGCGAGGAATTAATGATGGAAGTTTGGGGTTACAATGCCGATGTAAATACCCGTACGCTGGATATGCACATTGTACGTCTCCGCAAAAAAATTGAAACCAACCCCGATTCGCCGCAATACCTGCAAACAGTTAGGGGTATAGGCTATAAGTTTTCCTATCAATAGCACCCGCTTGTCATACTATAAATACTTACGAAGTTTTTAAAAC
>JAICMD010000235.1 GCA_025929405.1 Mucilaginibacter sp.
TAGGCATTAACCAATAACCCTTTCAAATTGTATTTGCGCGAAGTAACTGCGTAAACTATTGACATGTCATCCGGGTTACTTGGCCCTTCAAAACGATGGAACTCATCTATTTCAAAGTCATCGGCAGTCATGGTTATATTGCGCGATTTATCCTGAATGGTATCACCTTCAAGGCTTAAATTAGCTTCGTAACCTCTTTTTATTAAATCGTTAGTGGCATCCACTAAAGTTTCATAGTTTTTCATGGTGTAGCAGGTTTTATACTAACAATAAACCTTTTGTTAGTATCTGCTTAACCTAAAAAACAGGAAGGTTGTTTTGGATAAATTAAAGTAATCAGAAGTCACGGTTAACGTCCCAGTTTTCCAGATGATCGGCCACGCGGCGTAAAAACATACCACCCAACGCACCATCAATCACCCTGTGATCGTAAGACATTGACATATACATTATATGCCTTATGGCAATTACATCACCCTCTTCTGTTTCAATAACGGCAGGTTTCTTTTTAATAACCCCCACTGCTAAAATAGCCGCCTGTGGCTGATTAATAATAGGTATGCCCATTATATTACCAAACGAACCAATATTGGTGAAGGTAAAAGTACCCTCCTTAACATCATCGGGTTGAAGCTTGCCTGCACGTGCCCTTTTAGCCAAATCATTAACAGATTTGGTTAAACCTATTAAATTCAATTCGTCGGCCTTTTTAATAACCGGAACAATAAGGTTTCCATCAGGCAATACGGTTGCCATACTGATGTTAACCGCTTTACGTTTGATGATCTGGTTGCCATTAACCGATATATTTATCATCGGGAACTCCTTAATGGCCTTAACAATGGCTTCAATAAATATAGGGGTGAAGGTAATTTTTTCACCTTCGCGCTTTTCAAAACTACTTTTAATCTTATCGCGCCACATTACCAGGCCGGTTACATCAGCTTCAACAAACGATGTAACGTGCGGCGATACCTGCTTGCTCATTACCATGTGGTCGGCAATCATGCGGCGCATCCTGTCCATCTCAATTATCTCATCACCATTTGAGGTAGTAACCTGCGGTGGTGCAATTTGAGGCTTTGAAACACTATGTTGCTGCGCTGCTTGCGGCTGTGCGGTTGCTGCCTGCCCGTTCTGTTTTAGTTTTATGTAAGCTAAAAGATCATCCTTAGTTAAACGACCTTCAGCACCGGTTCCGGGTAAATTATCAAGTTCCTCAACACTAATTTTTTCTTCGGTAGCAATTTGTTTAACCAGAGGCGAGTAAAATCTTGACGCGCTTTTAAACGTTTCGCTATTTGGAGTGGAAACTTTTTGCAATAATTCTGTGCCCGGTAAATTTTCGGTTATGGCCGGGGCATCCTGCGTTACAGGTTGCTGCGGTGTAATTGTTTCTTCGGCAGTTTGGGGTTGTGCAATAACTGATTCTGCTGGAGCTTCTTCTTCAGTTACCTCATCGGTTTCAATTATGGCCACCACATCTCCCACCTGCACAATATCATCTTCCTTACAAAGCTGTTCAACCAAACGCCCGGAAACAGGCGATGGCACATCTGAGTCAACCTTATCTGTGGCAATTTCTATTACCGTATCATCGGCATTAATATAATCGCCGGTGTTTTTTGTCCACTTTACTATGGTTGCTTCAGCAACGCTCTCGCCCATCCTCGGTAATAAAAGTTGGTATTTAGCCATAAAGAATTATAGTTGGATGGGGTAAAATTAGATATTTTTAATATTAGTTTTATACATCCCTAAGTAAAGTATTCAATAATGTCAGGGCCGATGCCGCGCTCCGCTCAATATTTTGCTGACGTTTATTACCGAATATAAATTTTTTGGCAATAGTTTTCTGGCGCGATGCAGCAGCTATCCAAACTGTACCAACCGGCTTATCAGGTGTGCCCCCATCAGGCCCGGCTATACCGGTTACGGCAATAGCATAATCCGACTTAAAATTAGTTAAAGCCCCCTCTGCCATTTCAACAACAGTTTCCTCGCTTACCGCACCATATTTTGATAACGTGCTGAACTTAACACCTAACAAACTTTCTTTTAGTTGATTGGAATACGAAACAGCTCCTCCAAAAAACACTTTTGACGAACCTGCATGCTGCGTAAATAAATGCGAAATATAACCGCCGGTACAACTTTCGGCAACTGATAAGGTAAGATTTCTTGCCGCCATATAATCCAAAATAGCCTTTTCAAGCGCAATATCTTCATCGGCCACAACCGGGCTGCCTATACGTTCAATCAATTTGGCAGCATAATGGTCTACCTCATTTTTAAGCAATTGCTCATTATCACCATAGGCGCTTAAACGCAAACGTACCTGCCCTAATTTGGGCAAATAAGCCAATTTGATATGATCAGGTAAGGCATCTTCAATATCTGCTATTCTTTCCGCTAAAAATGATTCACCCTCGCCTGCTGTTAATATGGTTTTATGTATAATAACCGGTAAATTAAATGATGTTTTTAGCTTAGGTATCACTTCCTCATCCATCATATACATCATTTCAAAAGGCACACCCGGCATTGATACATATATCTTTCCACCCTCGTTAAACCACATACCAGGGGCAGTACCATTTTTATTAACTATTACCTGGCAGTTTGCAGGCACCTGCGCCTGCAGGCGGTTAATATCAAGCATGGGGCGGCTGTATTTAGCAAATATGCGCTGCACATTTTCCAAAGCCTCGGGGTTTTCAACCATACCCACGTTAAAATAGGCAGCTATGGTCTTCTTGGTGATATCATCCTTGGTTGGCCCAAGTCCACCGGTAATTAAAATAATATCGGCACGGCTTGCAGCTTCATTAAGCGCGGTCAATATATGTTCGCGATTGTCTGATACCGATGATATTTGCTTTACGCGTATACCCACATCATTAAGCTGTTTAGCCATCCATGCCGAATTGGTATCAACAATCTGCCCTATCAGTATTTCGTCGCCTATGGTAATAATTTCTGCAAGCATATTATCTGTAATATTGGCCACCGGTATAATCGCTTCGTTTGCTCAGTTTAAGATCCTGCAAAATAGTTGATTTTACCCTTAAAGTAACATTATATGATTTATAGTAACCAAATGGAAGCCATTGCACCGACAGGTCCCAACAATGCAGGTCGCGGTAAATGGCAAATGATGTTGCACTGCTTACCTGCCGCAACTTTAAATCAATATTACTATTAAATTGCACCTTCCACTTTTTGGTTAAATTAACATCGCCGCTTATCATTAATGTATTTGTAGTACTTGTATTAACCACGTTGTTGCTGTACGAAAAGCTATAATTAAGTATCAGGTTCCAGGGTATATTAAAATCAACGTAAGCAGCAGGGTCGCTATTTAGCAATGCCAGTTTTTGTGCCTGCTCGGCACTCAGATTTCTTAACCCGGTGCCCGCAAGAGGCTGCACTGGCTGTTTTGCCTTAAATGATGTTGAATTTAAGCTTGTACTTGCCGATATAGTAAAGGACTGCAACATGGGGAAATGACCATCAAGGAACGAATAACGGTTTACGGGCCGCCATGTCCGTACAACCTGACCATTATTGATACTATCAATTATTTTAACGGAATATGGATTTAATACGCCACCAAAAGATATATCCAATTTATTATTAAACAGGCTGGTATGGCCGGATATGGTAATTGGCTGTAGTTTGAACGAATCAGCCGCAAAGTTGTAAAATGTAGAAAATGTTAAACCCTGCAATAGCTGTATTTTTTTGTCAACACCACTGGTATCAGTACTTTTTGACCGCACTTTTGCTTCCAGTGTATTATCTAAAGTAAACCCTAATCCAGCCTGTCTGCCACCTGACGGACCTAAGTAGATACCCTGTTCAAATATTGAATAGCGTTGCGATACCACCGGATAAGGTACCGTAGCATTACTCACTATACTGCGGTTAAAACTATAATCAAGCGAGCTATAATCTGGCCTGTAATTAAATGATATACTTGGTGTCATTACATGCCTAATAGCGCTTATTTTACCGCTTTTAAAGGTTACCATGCCATAAACCTTTGTAGAAAAACCGGCACTGGCGCTATACTCGCCCACCCGGCGAAAGCCCGGAACCGTGTCGGTAATTAACGAATCGGCACGGCCATATCTTTTCCTGATGGTTTGAAAATACCACCTGTCGTTATAATTTACGTTGGCGTTAAACTGAAAATAATGTAATACGTTTAGGTTAATGCCTATAGGTATTTGATGCTGCAAGCCATTTTGCATCCTTTTAGTTAATGTCTTTTCAGTAAACAATTCAGATTCGGGCACAGCATTAATCCTATTGGTACCTGTTAAGTTGTACCCGATAGTAATTTTTTGATACCATTTTTGTTGCGTAACCCGTGTTTTTGAGTCAAACGGGCTAATGGTTGCCATACTAAAGTTAAACGTAGGTAAATCAAGCGTAACAGTTTTGGCCACTAAGTCCTGGCTGTGGCCCAAACTCATGGTAAGTGCAAAAGGTGTACCCGCCCATACCTTGCCATAAGAAATACTTGAACGCAAGTTATTTTGTGTAAGTGCCTGTAAATTATACCCTACTGTGTTGGCATTGTTTTGAAAAAACGTAGATGTACCTGCATTTACCGATGCCGAAAAAGTAGTACCAGGATGTGCGTTAGGGTTTTGCGAGTGTGACCACGTGATGTTAAAATCTTTATTAGCTTTATCGCCCGGCAGCCTAAGATGCGAGCCGTAACTTAGTAAAAGGTTCCCACTATATTTATAACGGTTGCGGTAGTTAAGGTTGGTATTAACCTCGTATGATCCGTTAGAGAAATAAGTACCCATTGTGGTAAGGTCGGCATAATCGCTTAAGCCGAGGTAATAACCAAAATTACGTAAGAAGAATCCATATTGCTGGTCTTCGCCAAAAGTTGGCAATATTAATCCGGATGTACGAGTGTCCATTTTTGGAAAAAAACCAAAAGGTATACCAATTGGTATAGGGACACCTTCAATTTCCAGATATGCCGGCCCGGCTATGATGCGTTTTTTTTCTACAATACCTTTAGTAATGATTATACCAAAATCAGGGTCGGGCTTATCACAAGTAGTAAAAACCTTATTGCGTATAGCTATTTCATCAGCATTAATTTTTTTATCCTCGCCATGCGTTAAATAATTTTCCTGCTGCTTGGTTGATGAGTTCCAGGCTTTAGCAATTTTGGTTTCATAATTATATCGCAACGAATCAGCAGTTATAGGCTCGTCACTCCCTTGTTTGGATATTGGCCGCCCAACATATCTTTTTGTTTTCGGATCAATTTTACCACGGGCAAAAATTATATGCGTTTTTGTGTTAAACTCTATA
>JAICMD010000026.1 GCA_025929405.1 Mucilaginibacter sp.
ATGGTACACCCTTATTTACGAAGACGGGATGGCTTGGAAGAGCCTGAATATCCAAAACCAGAGTTAAAAGAAATACTTAAGCGCACCATGGGGGTCCCCTTATTTCAAGAGCAAGCTATGGAAATTGCAATTGAAGCCGGTGGTTTTACCCCTGCCGAAGCTGATCAGTTGCGTAGAAGCATGGCTTCATTTAAAGCCAATGGTAAATTGCACATTTATGAAAAGAAGCTGGTAGATGGTATGGTTAAAAATGGCTATGAAGAGGATTTTGCCCGGCGTATATTTAAACAGCTGCAAGGTTTTGAAGGTTATGGCTTTCCAGAAAGTCATGCCGCTTCATTTGCTTTATTGGTGTATGTGTCCTCATGGCTAAAGTGCTATTACCCGGATGTGTTTTGTGCTACCTTACTTAACAGTCAGCCTATGGGCTTTTATCAGCCCGCTCAAATTGTTCAGGATGCCCGTAATCATGATGTGCAGGTGTTGCCTGTAGATGTCAATTTTTCGGAGTGGGATAATATCCTGGAACAAAAAGGCGGCAAATATTATGCTGTCCGGTTAGGTTTCAGGCAGGTTAAAGGTTTGAAGGAAGTTGATATGCTGCAATTGGTTGTTATGCGTAACGGAGGTTACCAGCATATTGATCAGTTAAGAGCAGCGGGTGTACCCGAAACAGCGTTACTTAAGCTTGCCGATGCTGACGCTTTCCGCTCTATGGGTGCTGACCGCCGAATGGCACTTTGGGAAATTTCGGCTTTGGCTGACAGGCCTATTGGTTTATTTGATGGCCAGGTTTCGGAAACTGCTTTAGAAGATACTTTTCCCTTACCTTTAATGACACGAGGCGAGCATGTGGTACAGGATTATGTTTCTACTGGACTTTCTTTAAAAGACCATCCTGTTGGGTTGGTAAGGCCTCAATTAAGCCGTATGCGCAATGTTCGTATTAGCGACCTGTCTAAGTATAAAGATGGCGATTATGTTTCATTAGCCGGGTTAATAACCGTACGACAGCGTCCGGGAACGGCCAAAGGTGTATTGTTTATGACCTTAGAGGATGAAACAGGATCAGCAAACCTGGTGGTTTGGCAAAAATTATTTGATACTTATCGTAAGGAAATCGTACAATCTAAATTACTGATGGCATCAGGCAGGTTGCAAATAGCTAATGGTGTTACGCATTTGGTAGTTAGTAAATGTTATAATTTAAGTGTGCTGCTACGGAGCTTAACCGAAACTGATTTGCCGCAAACTTTAATGCGTGGTGATGAAACAACTCAGCCGGTAAACTATGACGGGAGATCATCTACAGTCTCGGCTGAAGCGGCCATTCATAAAGGAAGGAATTTTCATTAAAATTGAAACCTAAAGATTTCTATCTCTTTTTAGTAAAAGTTCCGGTTCAACATTTAATGCTTTAGCAATCGCAAAGATTACAGAAACACTTGTATTTACAACCCCCCTTTCAATACGGCTTACCTGGCTATATTCTATATCGGCAATATTAGCGAGCGCTTGAAGTGTCAGATTTCTCTCATTGCGATAATATCTTATGTTATCACCTAAAAGTTTTATAGCGACTGGATCTCTGAGTTGTGCCACAACTCAAAACTCTTTTAAAAACGTCATTGATATTGTGGCAATTTGCCCTATTATTGCTATTTGACCTTTCATTATGCGACAGTTATTTGTTAACAAGAAGTTTCTTGCAATTTATGCCCTTTGGGTATTGGCACATACTTTTCTTCTGTTATCCAGTGATAAATCCAGAAGTTTATCGTTTTGGCCTTTTTGCACTGAGCCCGCTGATGAGGCTTATGATGTTAGCGAATGGTTCGTTTATGTTATCGCTCCGTTAGTTCTAATCCTATTGTACCAGACTATCACAGAAAAGCCATCTAACCCGAATCAAAATGCATAAAAGATTTTTGCTAAGCGTGCTTTGTTTAATGATGGTGACAAGAGCATTTTGTCAGGAAGGAAACTCATATGATACAAGTAAAATAAAACCACATCATTATACGGGTGGAGCCATACTCGACAAAATAGAATATCAATTTGAAAACCCTGATATTAAACCTAACGGCGTGCATGGAAACCCATATGATAATATTAAAGTGCCAGATTATAGTCAATCACCAAGTGCAGACAAAACGAATGAAATTCTAAACCGACTTGAGCGCGCTCCGGCTTCTAAAGAAACGCGCTCTTCAAATACCACATTTGATTATGATAAAGTAAATGCAGATCGTTTTCTCAATTCCCCTTGTATAACCCAGTTAGGGTTTAATCCTGAAGGCGATGTAAAACTTCAAGAAAAAATGTTCAGTGATTGTGAGAAGGCGAGAACAAATAGCACTATTAAAAAACTTATAATAATTGTTTTGCTTATAGGAGGATTTTTTGGTGTAGTTATTATCGGATTGAGAAAGAAAGCCTCACTATAATCTGGATTATTAATGAGATATTTTTACTGATAAAATTAGCGAATACGTTACCTTAGTAGGATATAAATTATCACAACTAATGAGTGTCGAAGACAATAATAAAACGTTCGAAAATATTTCAATCTATTTAAAAAACATCACTGAAGGTAATTTAAGAGATCTTATCGGGCAAAATATTTGCGATGCCATTGTTAACTTTAATATTTATATTAATAAGATCCAGGTTGATTATGTCGAGATCTTAGAAAATAAATATTGTAAACATCTCTCTTTGAAAGATCGGTATTTCAAAAAATTATCGTGTTCCTTCCTGACAAAAAGATAAAAGAGATGGCCGAAAAATTCGGTCTTAAATACAATAATATCGGTTCGATTAATTTTGATGGTAAGTGGAGGGACTTCAAATCCAATAATTTTTACGATGAAGTCAGTTGTTATCTGAGAATCGCTGATTTTACAATGAATGAATCCGACGAGGAAGAAGATATCATGGCATACGAAATGACCATTTTATCGGAACCGCCAAAAGATAAAAAATCTTAAAACTGACCACCAAATAATAGTTACAACAATATTTTATCATGAATACAGGATGGCCGATAATATGTTAGTATTACTTACACAAGAAGAGTCACTGCAATATAAAGGAACACGTCTTCTTCGGTTGTTGTTATCGGATTTGAATGAATGTTTTACAACTGTTTTACAAAAGCTTGCTAAAAACAGAAAAGCCTTACATCGAACATGATGTAAGGCCTTGATTTTCTTTTGCTCCTGAGGCTGGGCTCGAACCAGCGACCCTCTGATTAACAGTCAGATGCTCTAACCGGCTGAGCTACTCAGGATCATTTTCCGGTTTGGAGTGTGCAAAAGTATCATTTCCCACTTAATTTCACAACCATTAGAGGAAAAAAAATATAAATATTTTTTATTGGCTGTTAATCAGTGCCTTTGTTGCAAGGAAAGATTATTTTGAAATATATAACCCTAATATTGCTAATATTTTTAGTAATTTTGGTAAAAGATTTTATTTTTGTTTTATGAATGCCTGGATAAAGCGAAATACCGGACCGGATGAGGTAATTAGTATAATTCATGACACGCAATGCGGCGATGCGGTATCAGCTTATAATTTATATACTGCGTTTGACGAAACCTATTTGGGCAGGATATTGTTTGATAATGAGGGGTATTGGATATATGATGGTGAGGAGCTATCGATAACCGAACAAGAGCAGTTGGGCAAATTCATTGAACACAATATGGAGGCATTATGCAGCAATTAAGTTTTTTTGCAGAGGTGGGACAGAGTAAAGGATTGCCAAAAGAATTGCTGGAATATCACCCCGGATTTATAGATGAGCAGACGAGCGATTACCTACTACAAAAGTTTATTGCAGAAATGCCCTGGAAACAAACCAAACAAAAAATGTGGGATAAGGAATACCCTACGCCGAGGCTAACTTCCTGGCATGGGGATATTGGTACCGATTATTCGGTATCGGGTAAAATTTCAAATCCTAATCCCTGGACGCCGGAATTACTGATGCTAAAAGATAAGGTTGAGCAGGCTGCCGTAACAAAATTCAATAGCGTATTGCTTAACTATTACCGTGATGGCAATGATTCTGTAGCCTGGCACAGCGATCGCGAAAGTGTGTTGGGTAAAAATCCTGTCATAGCATCGGTAAGCTTTGGGCAAGTGCGTAGTTTTGATATCCGCAATAAAACAAATCATAAAGAGCATTATTCGGTTAGGTTGGAACATGGGTCATTTTTGCTGATGAAGGCCGGCCTGCAGGAACATTGGGAGCACCGTATAGCTAAATCAACCAAACCCATGAAAGCACGGGTGAACCTGACTTTTAGATTGATTGTTTGATGTATTATTGATTAACCACAAGCGGTAGCGAAGGCCATACTTGTCATGCTGAACGTAGTGAAGTATCTTATATGCTTGCAACAGCGCCATACATATAAACGTTCACTTCAGTTGAATAAGATACTTCACTGCGTTCAGCATGACAGGGGGCGGTTCCAGCTATAAATCCAATATTTACCCACGCTACCACAAGCGTCCCGCTTGTGAATAATAATTTCTTCCTCTGTTACCGCAAGTGTCCCGCTTGTGAGTACACCAACACTTACTTTCCCGGTTTATAATCTTTCCAAAGCCATTCCAATGCTTCAGGCAGGGTTTGTCTTTTGGTAGCGCCATCCACATGTTTGGCATTGCGGGCAAACACAAATTGGTATTTATATTTTTTATCGGCCAGGGCTTTGGCCATATTTTCGTTGGCTATTACCCAATCGTGCATATTATCGCGCATTACGTTGGGGTTGTACAGGTCCTGGTCGCCAACTTCCATCCATATACGTATAGGCTTTGCCTTGCTATTGGGGATAATGCTTTTATGAAACTCCCACGCCCCACCCGGTATTTGTGGATTGTAGGGCCATTGCTGGTTAATATAAGTACCCGAATAAGTAAGCACCCGGTGGTACCATTCAGGATGATACCAGGCCATAATAAGCGCGCATGATCCGCCCGAACTGCCGCCCATTGTAGCACGGCCATTAGGGTCGCGGGTTAGTTTTACGTTATACTGACTCTCCACCATCGGTAGTATTTCTTTTTCAATAAATTCGGCATAGGTACCGTTCATAGTATCATATTCCAGTCCGCGTTCGCTGCCCTGCGCATCACCGCTGCCGTTGCCTAATGATATAGCAACCATTGGCGGCACTTTGCCCACGGCAATCAGGTTATCCAACACGGTAAATAGCAAATTATCAGGCCCATCGGCACCAATTATAAATGGTGCTGCTGTGCCCGCTATGTATTGTTTAGGCACATACACCGCCATTTTGCGGGTATAAGGAGCAGGGTGACTTGTAGTAACAATTAACTTGGCTGGATTTGCCGAATCGGGTTTGCCAAAAGTATTCGGATCGCGTGCAATGCCGGGATATATTTTACTGTCCTTTGATTCGATGGTAAAACGATACACCGTTCCCTGGGGTACCTTGTCATTTACCGCCGATTCAGGTGCCGCGGTATGCGTTGGCCCTATAATAAAATTACCGTAAGCATTAGCAGATGGGACAGTACCATCAGGTAGTTCCATAGCAGTTACATAACCGGCAGTATGCGGATCGCGGATGGGTATCTGCGCCATCGCCGGTTTTGCATATATTGTTGATAATATAGCCAATGCCAGGGCCTGGCCAAATAGGTTAAGCGGCAGTTTCATTTTTTACTTAAAGGATGGTTTAAAATTAAGTATTAAATGTAGTATTTTTTAAACATATTGCAAATCAGCCCGATATACAAAAGCTGGAATGTTGCTTTTGCCAAACAGGGTTGTATCGATAGATATGGTTTACAGCGTTAAGTAAAATTTGCAGCAGGTGGTTCACCGCGTTATTGTTCAATAACTATTTGCTCGTTTTTAATACCCAATTCGCGCAAAAAATCAGCCATGTCTAAAGTAAACTGGTCAGGGCCGCAGATATAATAATGCGTTGTATTATTACCAATATAAGCAGCAAGCAGTTCTTTATCAATTATTTTTTTAGCGGTACCCGACTGTGCATTTTTAATGATATTAATAAAATGTGTACCTAACAGGCTTTTTAACTCATCCTTTAAAATAATATCTGCCGTGGTGTGGTTGGCAAATAATAAGGTATTGCCTTGTAGCTCCCCTAAGCTGTTAAGGTACCTGAATATGGCAATAAAAGGGGTAATACCGGCACCGCCTGCAATAAAAACACCGGGGCCTTTATAGGCGATTGCGCCAAATACTTCATGAATAATAAGCTCATCACCCGGTTGTACTGCTGCCAATTGTTCGGTTACACCGTTATGGCCGGTATATATTTTTATGATAAATTCCAGATGCCCTGCATCCGGCAATGACGTAAATGTAAATGGCCGAAGTTCATTTATCCAATCAGGTTTATTTATAGCAACATCCGTAGCCTGACCGGGTATGTAGTTATATCCCGCAGGCTTTTCTACAACAAAATGTTTAACATTATGGGTTACATAGTTTGCAGATATCACTTTTACAATATGTTTTTCCATTACGATTGTTTTAATTGTTGTTAATAGAATAGCTTGTTAACAAACCATTTACTAAAGCCGGTGACAATGTTTGTGCCGTATTGGTTTGGATATGTGGCTTGCATATTTATTGATTTTGTATGTTTTAGAGTATGCCTGCGTTAAAAGGGTTACATATTAATGAAGAGTAAGCATTATAATTAATAACGTGTTTGCATATAATAAGTTGTAAATTTTATAATAGCATTAATCTTAAAGGTTTAGATTTTTCAGGGCGTTTTGGATCCCGGCCACTGGGCTTCCGGCTTACGAAAGCAGGATGCTTGCGGCATTTTAGGACGAAGTTGGAAACTTTGACCAATTATTTGTCCCCGCAGGGTCTCTCAACGAGGACCCTGCGATACGTGAGGGCTATAGACCCTGCACACGAAATATTATAAACGAGTATTATATTTTGTCCCCGCAAGGTCTCTCAACGAGGACCCTGCGATACGCGGGGCTGTAGACCCTGCATACGAAATATCGTAAAACGAGTATTATATTTACTCAATGATCAGAACCCGGCATGATTTAACAGAAAAAACCTGGTTTATAACCTTTACCTGTTATCAATGGATACCATTATTTGACATTGCCAATGCGTATCATTCAGTATACAAATGGATAAAATATATTGATGATAATTATCGAATAAAAACTATGGCATTTGTTATCATGCTTAATCACGTTCATATAGTAATACAATTACCTGATTCGGTTACCAATCTTAATACCATAGTTGGAAACGGAAAGCGCTTTATGGCTTATGAGCTAATAGCGACTCTGAAAGAACAAAAGCAAGAGCCTATATTACAACGTCTATCATCGGCATGTTCTGAAAAAGAAAGAACAAAAGGACAAAAGCATAAAGCTTTTGAACCATCATTTGATGCAAAACCTATTTATACGCCTGACTTCTTGCATCAAAAAATCGATTATATACATCACAACCCTGTGAATGGTAAATGGAACTTATGTAATGAGTTTACCGACTACCCGCATAGCAGTGCCGCTTTCTATGTTGATCATAAGCCGCATAAACAGGTAACTATTACTGATTACAGGGAGTTTTTTTGATGATGTGGCGCAGTGCAGGGTCCTCTTCGAGAGACCCTGGGGGAACGGGAACGAGTTTACCGACTACCCGCATAGCAGTGCCGCTTTCTATGTTGATAATGAGCCTCATGAACGGTAACTATTACTGATTACAGGGAGTCTTTTTGATGATGTAGCGCAGCGCAGGGTCCTCTGCGAGAGACCCTGCGGGGACGGTAATGCTGACATTTGGGTCACATATTTAATCTAAACATCGCTCGACTTTACCACCCTATTCACAGTAGCCACTCCAATACCCAACTCCCTGCTTATTTGCCGCTGGCTAAGGCCCTGTTTGGCTAATTCGGTTATTTGGTTATAAAGATTGTCCCGTTCCTGCCGGGAGTAACTGCGCAGGTGGTCGGCTTCGCGGCCATAACCCACAAAATCATAATAAATAAAGTTTTGCGGCTTTACTATGCGGCAAAGGCATACATTGTCTTCGCCATATAGCCGGGTGGTGCTGCGTTGCTTTATCTGTTTAAGGTAGAGCAGGTTTTTATCGCGGTAGCTTTCGCCAATAGTAAAGGCGCTATCAGCAAAGTTTATCAGCATTTTGCTCCCCTGCAAATGGTTGCGGGTAATAGGCTGGCTGGGGTTGCGTTTGGGTGTATGTGCCAATACCAGTATGCTTAGGTTGTATTGGGTTTTAAGCGCCTTAAGGTGTTTCATCAGCGGCAGTGCCTCGGCGGCACGTTCCGTACCCTGCCGCAGGCAGGTAATATTATCAATAATTAAAACATGGGCGGCGGTTTTTTTAACGGCGTATTCAATGGCGCTGTTCATATACTCGTCGTAATTTTTAAAATCAAGCGGCATATCGGCATTGGCATTATATCCGGCACGGAAAAAGGATCTGTCAAAATCGAATAACACATCGTTATGCGTGTATCGTGCCTGGAACTGCTTGGCCGACATCTCGAAATCAATATACAGCACGTTTACATCGTCCACCTCCACCCCAAACGGACCAATGGGCTGCCGCCGCGCCAGCGCGTTGCCAATTTGTACTGCCAGTACCGATTTACCTGCGTTGGTATCGGCAAACAAAATGCATAGCTCGCCCTGGTACCAAAATTCGCCGAATAGCATTTTGGGTGGGGCGGTGTCTTTTTCTAACTGCAGCCACTTGTTAGCCGTATGTATCTCAAACAGGTTTTTGCCCGGCTCGGCGTCAGGCACATAGCTATGCCTGCCTGCTTTTCGTACACGGTCGCCAAATTCACGCGCTTCGGTACGTATCATTTCTATCAATAAAGGGCGATCGGCGGTATGGTAAGTCATGGTGGTTGGTATTACCGCTCCCTGCACCCTCCCGTGGGGAGGGAATCGCACGGCCCTCACCAAATAAAAGCATGGCATAGCGCGATTCCTTCCTTGGGGAAGGAGGAGGAAGGGGTTCAATGATAATTGCTGATCGGTGAATAAATCCCGAATCCTACAAATTTACTACAGGTCATTTGCCAATATGGTGGCGCTGTTTTGTCAGTAGGGGTGTTCGGGATGTTTCATTCTTTAAAGGGATAAAGACTTACGAGGTTTTAAAACTTCGTAAGTCTAATATTTTAATAATTAACTATTAAAACCCTCTTTACGCGAAGCGAAGAGAGGGTGGTCAAGCGCAGCAACGACCGGGTGAGTAATCGGCGAACTATACAACTTTACCGAGTGGCAATTGCAAATGTGGTGGTGTTGTTTTGTCAGTAGGGGTGTTCCAAAGTGTTCGGGGTGTTTCATTCTTTAAAAACGGAACACCTGTAAAAAAAAAGACGCGATGTGTCGCGTCTCTCTATTATATATATATATAATTATTGGTTAACTATTATTGATAGCTAACATTTAGCGTAATTGGTACACTTAAGGCCTTTGATATAATACAATTGGCCTTAGCGCCTTCGGCAACTTCTTTAAACTTTGCTTCGGTTACCCCTTCAATAGCAGATGCGCTCATTTCCAGGTGAATGCCGGTAATGCTTAGTGCCTGCATATCAAGATCCAATATAGCTTCGGTGTTCAAGTCACCTGGGGTAAATCCTGCCTGAGTTAATGCCGCACCAACTGCCATAGTAAAACATCCTGCATGTGCAGCAGCAATTAATTCTTCGGGGTTGGTACCAACGCCTTCTTCAAAGCGTGTTTTAAATGAATATTGTGTGTTGTTAAGTGTAGTACTTTGAGTGGTAATTTCGCCTTTGCCATCTTTAAGGGTACCGTTCCAATGAGCTTTTGCTGTGCGTTTCATAATGTAAGTTATTTTAGTTTTTATTAAAGTAAAAATAAGCTTTGTTTTTTAATTTTCAGGCGGTTTATTTATGCCACTTGGCACGTTCATATTGTACAGGCCATTTTACTTCATCATATCCTAACTCATGCGCTGCCCGTAACGGAAAATAAGGGTCGCGCAACATTTCGCGGGCCATAATAACCAAATCCGCCTGACCGCTTTGTATAATGTCGTCGGCTTGCTTAGGTTCGGTAATTAAGCCTACTGCTCCGGTTAATATACCGGTTTTACGTACTGCCTCGGCAAATTCAACCTGATAGCCCGGTTTAAGCGGAATTTTTACCAGCACATTACCACCTGATGAACAGTCTATCAGGTCAACACCTTTGTTTATTAATATTTTTGCTAACGCGATGGAATCATCAATGGTCCAGCCACCCTCGGTCCAGTCGGTAGCAGATATCCGTACAAATAGTGGATTTGTATCCGGCCAAACCTGTTTTATTTCGGCTATGATCTCTAAAAGTAAACGTATGCGATTTTCAAAACTACCCCCATATTCATCCATGCGCTTGTTGCTTAGTGGCGACAAGAACTGGTGCAGCAAATAACCGTGCGCCGAGTGTAGTTCAATAACTTTAAAACCCGCTGCTAATGCACGTGATGTAGCTGTTTTAAAATCGATTTTTATTTTTTCAATACCCATTTTGTCTAATTCTTGCGGAATTATATTTTCATCAGCAAAAGGTATTGGGCTTGGTGCAAGAGTTGTCCAGCCGTTTGTTTCGGTTGATGGTATTATTTTGCCGCCGTTCCATGGCAACTCATGACTTGCTTTGCGGCCTGCATGAGCCAACTGTACACCCGCTACAGAACCTTGCTTGTGAATAAAATCGGTTATTTCCTTTAGTTTGGTAATATGCTCATCGTTATAAATGCCCAAATCACCATAACTAATACGGCCCTCGGGCGATACTGCTGTTGCTTCGGTAATAATCAATCCTGCGCCACCAACCGCGCGACTGCCCAAATGCACCAAGTGCCAGTTGTTGGCAAAACCATCAGTGCTTGAATATTCGCACATGGGCGATACTACTATGCGGTTTTTAAATTCAATGTTTTTTATTTTAAAGGGAGAGAACAAATGCGGCATGATGTTTTTTATGTAAATATTAAAAGTAACATCTACATTGCTATCACTGTTTTGTAAAATCCGGATGAACTAATCCTTATCCTCACGCTTAACTAGTAAAACTTCGTCACCATCTAAAGGCAGGTAACCATACTCATAACAAAAATGGTAAGTTTTGCCATTCTGAGTGTCATACTTATGCGTAAGGTATTTAAAATTGAAACCCTTTGATCCCATTTTTTCGCGGGTAGTTTTTGTTTTCCCCGATGGGTTAAGCTCCTCCATTATACGGCGGTTGCGCTTCAAAATATTGTTGATGTTGCGCACCAGGTTATAACTATTGCTGTTGAGTTGATTATTATAATTATTACGGCACAAGTCGTTGCAAAACTTTTTATCCGCACGGCCATGTATAGGTTCCCCGCAGTCCAGGCAGGTTTTTTCGGTTTTCATACAGGCAAGTTAGGTATTAAATTATTCAATTGCAAACGTTTGCAAACGGATATTGTCGATTATAAACACTTAATAACCGATTAAATTTTGTGGGCCGATGCAACTTTGAACCGTCAAACAAAACACAGTTAGAAATTTAAAATCGAATAACATGAACACATTAAGAAACAGCGTACGCCTGGTAGGTAACCTGGGTATGGATCCCGAAGTAAAAGTATTTGACACTAATAAAAAACTGGCCCGCTTATCAATAGCAACTAATGATAGTTATAAAAATGATAAGGGCGAAAAAGTAAATGATACCCAATGGCATAACCTGGTGTTTTGGGGAGTACAAGCAAAGCTTGCCGAAGACTTTTTGAAAAAAGGTGATGAGGTTGCTATTGAGGGCCGCATCAGTAACCGCAGTTATGTAGATAAAGACGGTGTAAAGCGCTATACCAATGAGATTATAGTAAATGAATTTTTAAAGATCACGGGTAAAATAAGTAACCAGTAAAATATTATAATAATCTAAACCTTACCTAAAACCTAAACCTTATCATAATATTTAATTATATTTGTTATGTACTTAGAAGTAAAAGAAACCGCACGGCTGTATACATTGTTATCTGATAAATTGGGTAACGATACTGCCGAAGCGATGTTTAAATACATTGACAACAAAACCGAACGCTCTGTGGAAGCAACTATCAAAACATTAGCTACCAAAGAAGACCTTGCACAAGTTAAATATGACTTAAGCAAAGAGATAGGAAATTCAGTAAAATGGATGTTTATATTTTGGGTTGGCCAGATTGGCGCTACTTTAGCTATTGTATTGTTATTCCTCAAAAAATAAGCAAGAAGGTATTTATAACAAAAAAGCAGCTATAGTCTGTTTTTTGTTATGGTGTTGTTACTGCTACAGGCAATATCTTTCCGTTAAAAAACTTATGACCGCTTACTGCAAAATCAGCGATGTATTTACCCATCTCAAAAGCCATTACCGGCGATTCAAATCCCGGGAAGGCTTTCTCCAGCATTTCGGTTTGTGCCGAACCTAAAGCAAGACAATTAACCTTTATACCTAATTCGCTAAACTCTTGTGCTAAACATTCTGTTAAATTATGCAATGCCGCCTTACTTGCTGAGTAAGCCGCGAGCCCCGGAAATTTTGCACTTCCCTGAAAACCACCCATACTACCAATGTTTACAATATGAGCATCTTTAGGCATCAACTTGTATAAACTTTGTATAATGCGCACGTGGCCTATAAAATTACTTTGCAGCATTTCTACAAAATCAGTTTCCAATAGTTCGGTAAATGGTTTGTTTATTAAGGCGCCGGCATTGTTTATTAGTATATCAACCTGGCCGTCGAAATGTGAATTTATAAATTGCTGCAGACCATCATAATCATCGTGCACAATATCAAAAGCAATAGGATACAAAATGCAGTCGGGGTTTAGGCCCATAGCAATTTCGGCCAGCCGTTCTAGTTTGTTTTGCGAACGGGCCAAAGCAATAACTTTATGTTTGCCGGTTGCTGTCAACTCCAAAACCGCCTCAAAACCAACTCCGCTGCTTGCGCCTGTTACAATAATGTTCATGCTTTATAATATTATTCTTCCTCAATTGCGTGTAAACCTTCTTCAAGACGTTTAGGCCTAAACACATAATATGCACCAAATAAGGCTACAATTATTGATATCAGGTAAAAGCCAAAACTTAAATATACAGCCATATCGTCGGTAAGATTAAACTGCCGGGCAAGGGTTAAAAATAAAGCATCCCTTATACCACCGCCACCCAAACTAAACGGAATTACAGAAGCTAATGATGAAAAAAGAAAGGAAAGTAAATAAGGGGCAAATTTTCCGTTAAAACCTTGCGCCATCAGTAAAGACACTATAGTAAGCAACTGCATAGTTTGCACACCGATAGCTTTCGCATGTGCCTGAAAAAAATTATATGTGTAATCTTTAAAGAATTTATGGGCAACAAAATAATATATAACCGAACCTATTGATACAATAGCTAACGGATAGGCAAGATGATAAGGAAAGCTTGGTATAAGTATTATAAGCCCTACTACAATAGCACCAATGGCCCAAAAACCGCTTAATCTGTCAAAAAAAATGGCCCAGAACACTTTTTTAGTTGGCAATTTGTAGCGTTTATGTAGTAAATAAATTTTATAGCCATCGCCTCCTATGCCACCGGGTAACAGTACATTGTAACATAAGCCTAAAAAATATAGCCGCAGGTTAAACCGCCAGTCCAGCCGTAAGTTGATGGACTTAAAAAAGCTAAGCAGCCGCCATGACGAAAACAGCATAGAAATTACATAGCATAAAATAGCAGTACCAAGCCAAATACGGTTGGCATGTAACAACCGGTATTGTATTGCAGTAAAAGGCACTTTACTAAATACATAATACAGTAAGCCGCCGGTTACTGCAATAATTAATATGATTTTGACAACGCTCCATAATTTTCCTTTCCAGGTTTTATGTTCCGTGCCTTCGTCAATTACTTCTTCAATTTCTGTCATTACCGGCAAAGGTAGTAATTAGCAGTAAGACGTTATGTTAATGAAACGTTAGTTTTAATAAAATTTAAAACAGGCATTAATTAAAAACGGTATTTTTGCACAAATTTTTAAGTAATGAGTAAAGCAAGAGTTGGTATAGTGCAAATGAGCTGCACGGCTGATAAGCAGCAAAATTTACAAAAAGCAATTAGCAAGGTGCGTGAAGCAGCCCAAAAAGGCGCGCAGATAGTTTGCCTGCAAGAGCTTTTTACTTCGCTTTATTTTTGTGATGAAGAGAATTACGACAATTTTAAATTAGCTGAAGCCATTCCAGGCCCATCAACCGATGAATTATCAAAAGTTGCGGCTGAATTAAATGTGGTGATTATCGCATCATTGTTTGAAAAACGTGCTCAAGGCGTTTATCATAATACTACTGCTGTTTTAAATGCCGACGGCAAGTACTTAGGTAAATATCGCAAAATGCATATACCGGATGATCCCGGTTTTTATGAAAAATTTTACTTTACCCCTGGCGACCTGGGTTATAAAGTATTTAAAACTAAATACGCTACCATAGGCGTATTAATTTGCTGGGACCAGTGGTATCCTGAAGCTGCGCGCATTACAGCGTTAATGGGCGCTGAGATTCTATTTTATCCAACAGCTATCGGCTGGGCTACCACACAGGATGAAGCTACAAACACAGAGCAGTACAACGCCTGGCAAACTATACAGCGCTCCCACGCAGTGGCGAATGGCGTGCATGTGGTTAGTGTGAACAGGGTAGGTGAGGAAGCCGGAGTTAAATTTTGGGGCGGCTCATTTTTTGCCAATCCGTTTGGAGCCATCATACATCAAACCTCGCATAATGATGAAGAAGTTATTGTGCAGGAACTTGATTTGGATAAATCAGATTATTACCGCAGTCACTGGCCGTTTTTGCGTGATCGTAGAATCGATTCGTACCAACCAATAACCAAAAGACTTATCGACGAGGACTAAAACAAAGCGTCATTGCGAGGAACGAAGCAATCTCATACATCCATAGTTTAGAGATTGCTTCGTTCCCCGCAATGACGAGATAGAAAACAAATGGAAAAAAATCACCCAGCATCAAACAATTTCTTCTTTCCCGCCGAATGGCATCTGCATACAGCCACCTGGTTGAGTTGGCCACATAAAGAAGAATCATGGCCGGGAAAATTGGTTACTATATATCCTAAATACTGCGAGTTTATAAAAGCGCTTACTGAAGGCGAATTGGTGCGGATTAATGTAAAGGATGAGCAAATGGCCGCTTTTGCCAAACAACAACTACAATTGGTTGATGCTGATTTGAGCAGAATTGAATTTTATCCGTTTGAAACTAATGATGCCTGGTGCAGGGATCATGGCCCGGCGTTTTTGATAAATAATGAAACCCGCGAAAAGGTGATTGTGGATTGGGGCTATAACGCATGGGGAGGTAAATACCCGCCGTTTGACCTGGATGATGTAATACCAACTAAAATTGCGGGGGCGCTGCATTTGCCGGTTTATCACCCTGGGATTGTTATGGAAGGCGGCTCGGTTGATTTTAATGGCAAAGGTACCATATTGACTACCACTGCTTGTCTGTTAAATAAAAACCGTAACCCGCTTTTAAATCAACAACAGATAGAAGAATACCTGCACAATTATTATGGTGCACAACAAGTGCTTTGGCTGGGTGATGGTATAGTTGGTGATGATACCGACGGCCATATTGATGATATTACCCGCTTTGTAACCGAAGACACGGTGGTTACTGTTGTTGAAGAGAATAAAAACGACGAAAACTACCACATCCTGCAGGATAACTTGAAGCAGCTTAAAACCATGCGATTGTTAAATGGCAAACAATTGGATATTATTGAGTTACCTATGCCCGATCCGGTTATTTATGATGATCAGCGCCTGCCTGCATCATATGCTAACTTTTATATCGGTAATGCTGCAGTGGTAGTGCCAACCTATCGTTGTAAAAATGATGATAAGGCTTTAGAAATACTGCAAGGCTACTTCCCCGAGCGTAAAGTTATCGGTATTGATTCAACAGATATTATTTGGGGATTAGGCAGTTTCCATTGCCTTAGCCAGCAGGAGCCGGAAGTGTAAACTTTTTCACCGCCAAAATACCCCCGCTTACCGAGTTATTGTAATAAATAGCCAGTTTTACATTTTGGTTGCTATATTGGTGTCTTACTTTTGAATAATATTTAGAAAATAAGACCATGAGTGACAATATAGAATATACAAAAGATAACCGCAGAGGCAGGAGTGCGGCAGGGGCCATATTATTAGTGGTAGGATTATTTTTATTAGTAAGGCAATTTAATCTTTTCTTTTTTCCGGGATGGCTAACTGATTGGCCTATGTTTTTGATTGTGTTGGGCCTGTTTTTTGGTGCTAAACATAATTTCCGTAATTCATCATGGGCAATACTAACTATTATAGGTGTAGCCTTTTTGCTTGAACATGCGTTACCCGGCAATGTGCATATAGCCGTACCTATGGTGATAATAGGTTTTGGGCTTTGGCTGATACTTCGGCGTAAAAAAGTAAAGGCCGGTAATTGGGATAAGTACAGTGGCCATTACGAATATAAATGGGATTGGCAGCAATATAAAAATCCTGACGAACCTTTAGTTGATTATACGGTACCACCAGCCGAATCAGCTTCAACAACACCACCCCCGCTATCGGTTGACGAAAATCCGTACACGCGCCATAGCTCGGCTGATTATATAGATGCCGTATCGGTTTTTGGCGGAGTTAAAAAAACCATCCTTTCTAAAGATTTTAAAGGCGGCGATGTAGTAAATATTTTTGGTGGGGTTGAACTCGACTTTACGCAGGCAAACATTAACGGCCCGGTAAGTATTGATATTACACAGTTTTTTGGAGGTATTAAAATTATTGTGCCAGCCAACTGGAAGGTAGTATCTGATCTTGCCGCTGTATTTGCCAGCGTTGATGATAAAAGGATCAGAACTGCTACCCAAAATGCCGATACCGATAAGATTTTAATACTTAAAGGCGTATCGTTTTTTGCCGGGGTTGATATACGCAGTTATTAATAAGGCTTAATAACATACTGATTTAACCGGAGATATTTTGGCAGCAACAACATTTACATTTTCAAAACTGCGCTGGGCTTTTGTAGTTTGCGGGCTGGTTTGGGCCGCCCTTCAAACTTACATCATCCATAGTTTTGGATTTTTATGGTACACGGCTGTAGTTGATGGCGGAGTGAGCGCTATATTGCTTGCCGCCGCCTGCTGGCTTATAAATAATAACCTGCGCTATTACCAACCCGGTAAGGGCAGCTATATTAATATTTTAATTTGGTGCGGGGCTTTAGCTGCAATTTGTATGGCAGGTAGCCGCTGGATATTGCCTTTTATAAACCCTGATGCAATTTATAGCATCTTTGTAGGGCAATCGCTTATTATACGTTTGTTTACAAATTTTTTGGCGATAGGCTGGATGGCCATGATCAGTATGATATGGTATGGCCAGATTGACCAAAAGGAGAACGAAAAGCGCAAGGCAGAGGCTGAAAAACTGGCTCGCGATGCTGAGTTATATAATCTGCGGCAGCAATTACAACCTCATTTTTTATTTAATAGTCTTAATTCTATCAATGCGCTTATAGGTTTTAAACCAGATGAGGCCCGTAAAATGATACACCAGTTATCTGATTTTTTACGCGGCACCCTGCGCAAGGACGATCAGCAGCAGGTAACCTTAACCGAAGAGCTTGCCCACCTTAATCTTTACCTGGATATTGAAAAAGTGCGTTTTGGCCACCGTTTAAAAACAGAGATAAGCTGCGATGATAATTGCGGTACGGCAATTTTACCTGCTATGATGCTGCAGCCGTTGGTTGAGAATGCCATTAAATTTGGCTTATATGATACAACCGAAGAAGTAACCGTAAGCATCCGCAGCGAAATGGACGGCAACTACCTGCAAATTATGGTACAAAACCCTTATGATTCGCAAACGTCAAGGCCACGGCAGGGTACAGGTTTTGGATTAAGGGGCGTACAGCGCCGTTTGTATTTGCTTTTTGCCCGTAATGATTTAATGGAAACCCATGCAAATGATAATATATTTACAACCATTATTAAAATACCACAGCTATGAAACGAGCCTTGATTATTGATGACGAGCCTTTAGCCCGCATGGTTGTGCAGGAATATATCCAGCAGTTTAACGATCAGATTGAGGTTATACAGGAGTGTAACGATGGCTTTGAGGGCCTGAAAGCTATTCAACAACATCAGCCTGATCTTATATTTCTGGATGTGCAAATGCCTAAGATCAATGGATTTGAAATGCTTGAATTGGTTGATAAACAACCTGCGGTAATATTTGCTACTGCTTTTGAAGTATATGC
>JAICMD010000214.1 GCA_025929405.1 Mucilaginibacter sp.
AAAGCCTACGCGCCAAATCTTAAAGGCAGTATTGATCCATCAGTTAACAGCGTTGAGTTTGCCAAACAATATAATGCCAACAAAGCCGTGTGGGATAAGGTATTTGCCTTTTTGCAAAACCCTGATCTGGCCAATATGCGCGGCAGCCATGTAAATATTGATGGCGAGAATGGCGAAAATGCTTACGCCATATTTGTAAATGATATCCCTAAGGATTTTTCGCAATCAAACTGGGAAGTGCATAAAAAATATATTGATGTGCACGTAGTGCTTGACGGGCAGGAAAAAATAGCCGGTATACCTTTTGATAAAGTGAAGGATGTGGTAGTTACACCTTTTAATGATAACTCAGATATAGGTTATTATAAATACGATGCCTTTAATGATTATCTGATAGCCAGCCCTCAAAAAATATTTATTTATTTTCCCGGCGAAGCTCACCGTCCGCACCTAAAGGTTGATCCTGCTTCTACTGATAGGGTTAAAAAAGTAGTAATTAAAGTAAAAGCAGTTTAATTTATTAAAGCCTGATGATATGGATACCTCGCTTATAACAACCAGCACCGCCTTAGAAGGCTACCGCATTACCAAACATTTGGGAGTTGTGAGGGGTATTACTGTGCGCAGCCGAAGCGCATTAGGCAATATAGCAGGCGGTTTCCAATCTCTTTTTGGAGGCCGCCTGTCTATTTATGTTGAACTTTGCGAAAACTCACGCGAAGAAGCTTATCGTTTATTAATTCAGCATGCGCAGGCGTTAGGAGCAAATGCAATAATTAATATGCGTTATGATGCCAACGAAATTATGCAGGGAATTACCGAGGTGCTCGCCTACGGTACAGCCGTAGTTGTGGAAAAGATATAACGCAGCTATTTAAAGTATGATAGTGGTATTTGTTTCCACATGCCGTGCGCCAGGTTTCCGGTAAGCAAAGCGTATAATAAATACAACGGCCAAAAGATATAACACAAAATAAGCAATATTATAGAGTGGTTATAATACCAGTTTATCATTAAGGCGTATATCCCCAATAACAGGTATAAAATACTTGAATCGCGTTTTTTCATGACATTGCCAATAATTTTGTATTATTTATTTTATAAAAATAATACATATTGCAATGCCATCCAATGGCTTGTTTTTAACTGTTATTCATATTCTTATTAGCTCTTATGAATATTTTTTTCAGCTTCAATAAGTCAATTTCGGCAACAAGTTATCCACATATTAATAAAAACGGCCAAATTTGCTCAAAAAAGGCATTTTTTGGTGATAATTTTTCTCAACAACTATTCTATTCTTTGATACAATAAATTATGTTTGTGAAACAAATCACTCCCGTAAAGGGCTAATTTTAAAAAACAATTAAAAACTTATCATGGCAACATCTGGAATTACCGCTTATTCAGTAAAAACAAAAACTAAAAACGTACCAATGATCGATCCGGTTATCGATGTAAAATCAGGAAGGTACATTGCAACTGGTAAAGACGCTCAAGGCAACAAAATGGCTGCCATCATGGGCAAAGCTACTGCCGAAGAGCACATCAAAAATGGCAATGCAAAAAAAGGTTCTGGCTGGTAAATAATAATTATTACTAACCAACAATCAAACAAAAAAAGAGCAGGGTATAATTATCCTGCTCTTTTTTTGTTTATGTTCCTTTCTATTAAATACCCATCTGCTCTCCGTATCATTTTTGTGAAAAAATGTTAAAATAAAACCTGTCTACCTTTATAGTACGGCATAAATAAATATATTTACCGCTCCAGTTATTCCACCAGTTATGAGCTATAAAAAAGTAATTGCCGTTTTACTGTTTTTTGTTGGGTTAAGCTTTTCTGCTTTTGCACAAACCGATACCGTTAGCCTGAATACCATAATTAAAAAAATGGTAAAATTTAATAACGACCGCCCTTTTGAAAAAGTTTATCTGCATTTTGACAAGCCTTATTATGCCATTGGCGATACCGTTTGGTTTAAAGCCTATGTAACTGTTGACATACACCAGCCATCAGCCATTAGTAAAGTAGTTTATGTTGATGTTATAAGCAGCAAAGACTCGGTTGTACAAACCTTAAAACTGCAAGCCACCGGTGGTATTGCTTTGGGCGATTTTATTTTATCAGATGGTACTTACAGGCAGGATAACTATCGGGTGCGTGCCTATACCAACTACATGCGCAACTATGACGCAGCTTACTTTTTTAACAAAACCATACCGGTGGGTAACTATAATAAAACGGTAAACACTACTATTTCGCTTTCAGGAAGTACACAGAACAATAATTCAAAAGTTTCGGCCACGGTATCGTACAGAGATGCTGCAGGCAGGCCCTATGCCAATAAAAGAGTGAATTGGCGGGTTGAAAACGATGACGATAACATAAGCAAGGGCAAGGGTACTACCAATGCCAACGGCGTACTTAATATAAGCTTTACCACCAATAAAACTGCGCAGATAAATGCCAGCCTGTTACATACAGAAATTGAAATAAGCGACGGAAAAACCATAAACAATACGTTCCCTTTAAAACATGTTATTGCTCCTATTGATTTTCAGTTGTTCCCCGAAGGCGGCGATCTGATAAATGGTGTAGCATCAAAAGTAGCTTTTAAGGCCGTTGGGCCTAATGGGCTGGGGGTTGAGGCCAAAGGCACCGTTACTGATAATGCGGGCGCTACAGTGGCTAATTTAGCCTCACAGCACTTAGGCATGGGGGTGTTTACCTTTACGCCCCAAGCCGGCAAAACCTATAAAGCCAATATTACCTTTGCTGATGGTTCGCAAAACTCATATCCATTACCAATAGCACACGAAGAAGGCATCACCATAAGTGCCGATAACAGCAACGCCAATAACCTGATGGTTAAAATATCAACCAATGACGGCTTTTTAAATAAAAATAAAGGCAAGCTATTTTATATAGTGGCCCAAAATGGCGAAACTATATGTTTTGCGGCACAAACCGCTTTAAATACAACTACCTATACATCACCTATCCCAAAAACCAAGTTCCCCTCAGGCGTGTTAAAAATCACTTTGTTTTCTGATAGAGGCCAGGCATTAGCAGAACGTATTGTTTTGATACAACGTAATGACCTGTTAAACATTACCATGAAATCAACCCAGCCTGTTTATACCATAAGGGATAAGGTTATAATGAATGTTACGGCAAATAAAGATCAGAAACCGGTTGAAGCCAACATGTCGGTAACTGTGGTTGACGAAACAAAGGTGCCGTATGATGAGCAATCAGAAAGAACAATATTAACCAATCTGCTTTTAACTTCGGATATTAAAGGATACATTGAAAAACCTAACTATTATTTTACAAACGTTAATGATAAAACAATAGCCGATGCCGATGTATTAATGCTTACCCAGGGCTATCGCCGGTTTACCTACAAGGACATTCTGGCAAATATCTATCCTCCTATAAAATTTCAGTACGAATCGGGTATTACGGTATCTGGTACATTAAGAAACAGCACAGGGCTTCCTATCTCAAAAGCAAACATCGGTTTACAAATACCTGATCGTAAAATATTTAAAAACACGGTAGCCAATGTTGCCGGCGAATTTAATTTCCCAAACCTGGTTATCCCCGATTCAACCAAAGTTACCATTAGTGCTAAAAACAACCCATACGGAAATAATGTAATGATAATGATGAATGGCGACCAGTTTCAGCCCGTTACCGCCAACATCAATGAGCCTGATGGTATAGTAAATATTGATAGCGTGTTAACTCCTTACTTAAATAACGCAAAAACACGCGCGGCAAACTCAAACGTATTAAAAGAAGTAGTAGTTAGAGCCACCGCCATACCTACTGTTAAAAAACAAACCCATGCAGACCACCCTGCCTTAACCGGTTTAAATCCCGACCCCGATCATGTAATTACATCGGCCCAGTTTGCAGCGTGCAATTTCCTGCTTCAATGTTTACAGGGCAATATGGGCGGTTTAACCTATAATGATAATAATTTATATATATCCAGAAGCTATAACCAGGGCGATAAAAGACCGGTACAAATATATATTGATGGATTAAGTGTTGACTATATGGCCCTGCAACCTATTTTAACAAGTGATGTTGAATCTGTTGAGATATTTTATAATGATGGGTTAAGCAGCATCAACAAGATGACCGGCACAAATGGCGTGTTGGTAGTTAACACCAAAATAGTTCCTAAAGTTAAACTTACTAAAGCCGAAATAATGGCATTGCTTATACCCAAAAATAACGAAATAAGTATTTTTCCGCGTGGCTATTCAGAATCAAGGATGTTTTATGCGCCTAAATATGAGGTTACAAAAGTATCGGCAATTGGCGGCGATTTGCGCACAACCATTTTATGGAACCCAAATGTAATTACAGATAAAAACGGTAATGCAACATTTCAATTTTTTAATGCTGATGGCAAAGGTACCTACCGGGCTATAATTGAGGGTATTGACAGTGATGGCAATATCGGCAGGTATGTTTACAGGTATAAAGTGCAGTAAGTCATTTCCCAATAAGGCAGTATACATTAACCTTTAATAAAAAAAGAAATTTTTACGAAAGATGTCATTTTAAAATCATAATTTTTATTAACATTTTTATAAAAATTATGTTATTTATTTTATATTTCGATTAATTAATACCCCGAAATTATTAGTTAAAATATGAAATTTGTAAAAATATTATTAATAGCCTATGTTATTGCCGGAATTGCATCATGTAAAAAATCGCAGATAGCCGCCATAACAGCTTCTAATGATGATGCAGCAATAATATTAGGCAACTCATTGGCCGCCAACAATTATGGCATGAATAATTTGTCAACCGATGTTAGCCTTAATGCATTAACATTAATGACCAAAAATCTTTCATGCGGCCAGTCAGTAACTGATTCTGTTATCCGCAAAAATAACCCCGGATCGGCTGCTGTGTATTATTACAAGGTAAAATACACTAATAAATTAAATTGCAACACCAATAACCAGGCCGATAACTTAACTAATACCCTTAGTTATACCGGTAGTTTTAATGGGCCAAGGTTATCTTTTACCAACTCGGGCACTACCAATTATGTTATCGCGGGTTTAACCCCACAGGCAACAAGCCATGTATTTAACGGTGTTTACAAAGGGTCGGGCAGTTATAAATTTAAGGCAGATACTACCAACAGCGGGACTGCAAGCATTTATATCAATGTAAAAAACTTAATGATATCAAAAACCGGCAACAACATTACCGGCGGTACTGCAGTTGTTATGATAACAGGCACTTCAACCAAAAAATCAACCTTTACTTATAACGGAACTTTAACGTTTGTTAATGCATTCTCTGCATCTTTGGCGCTTAATGGCATTAACTACAACATTGATCTGGTAACCGGCGAAGTAACCAAGCAGTAAAGCCATTTAAATTAGCTACCTACCCTATGGTAGCTAATTTAAATGGCTTTACATCAACGGTTTCCCATATATTCTGGCTGATGTATGGCTCTCCTTTTTTCCAGGCCTCCAACTCTTCTTCTGTTTCAAACTGCAATATCATTGCCGATCCTATCATTTTGCCATTATCATCTAACAAGGCTCCTCCCATAATATAATTACCTTTTTGTTTAAATAATTTAGCATTATCTAAATGATGAGGGCGCACGGCCATACGGCGCTCCAAAGCTCCTTCGTCGGTATAATCATATCCGGTTATTAAATATTGATTCATAACTAATTTGCTGTAAAAATTAAACAAGCTTGCGCCTGTTTCTGTTTATAAATTATATTTTTAAAGTTAGCCAAAGTAATAAGTAATTATTCAAATATTTACATCTTTGCCTCAAATTATACTCTTTCATGAAAGCGCAACTGCAACAACAATTCACCAACATATATAACAAACCTGCTGATAACGTTTACTTCTCGCCAGGGCGGGTAAATTTAATTGGCGAGCATATTGACTTTAACGGAGGGCTGGTAATGCCCTGTGCAATAAACATGGGTACATACCTGTTAATTTCATTTAATAATGATAATGTACT
>JAICMD010000108.1 GCA_025929405.1 Mucilaginibacter sp.
TGAAAATGGCTTACCTGTATTGCAACCCACCAATTTAAAGGACCCTGAGTTTTTAGAGGAACTTAAAGCGCTAAAGGCCGACCTGCAGGTGATAGTAGCCTTCCGTATGTTACCTGAAGCCGTTTGGAACATGCCGCCAAAAGGAACCATAAATTTGCATGCCTCATTATTACCGCAATACCGTGGCGCCGCCCCTATAAACTGGGTTTTAATAAACGGCGAAAAGGAAAGCGGCGTAACCACCTTTTTTTTAAAACATGAAATTGATACCGGCGATATTTTATTTACCGAAAAAATAACCCTTACCGGCCATGAAACTGCCGGCGACCTGCATGACCGCCTGATGAATAAAGGCGCAGGCCTGCTGGTAAAAACTGTAAAGGCTGTTGAGAGCGGACGCTATAACGAACACTCGCAAGCGCAGCTTGCTGATGGCGTTGAACTTAAAAGCGCACCAAAAATATTTAAAGAGCATTGCAACATTGACTGGAACAAACCGGCCACCGATGTATACAACCTGATACGCGGCTTAAGCCCTATCCCCGCAGCTTATACCACTTTAAATGGCAAAACATTTAAAATTTATGCTGCCGAATACCAGGAAGTACAACCCGGTATACAACCCGGCGGCTTTTTAAGCGACGGAAAAACCCACCTTAAATTTGCAGCGCAAGATGGCTTTATACATGCAACCGACGTACAATTGGAAGGCAAAAAACGTATGAGTGTTGAGGAGTTTTTGAGGGGAGTGAAGTTGTAAGTATTTAATAAAATACGTAATTTAGGAATATGAAACTTGCAGAATTAAAATCGGATTTTCATGAACTGATAGATAAGATTAATGATCCTGAGCTATTAGTTCAATTCTATGGAGCAATAAGTCAATCTGTAAAGGCAGAAAATTCTCTTTGGGCATCATTAAGTAAAGAGCAACAAAAACAAGTTTTGGAAGCCTATGATGAAAGTGAAGATGAAGAAAATCTTATTTCATTGGCTGACATAAAATTAAAATATGACAAATGGCCTTTGAGGTAGTTTTTACTAAAACTGCTGAAAAAGATTTCGAAAACATTTTAACTTATATCGAAAAGAAATTTGGCACCAGTGTATCAATTCATACCAAAGATTTAATAATTGAATTTACTTCTTTAATACAATCTTTTCCCGAAATAGGAAGCATAATATCAGAACATAACATCCGTGGATTTGTCCTCCACAGAAGATTAAAAATTTTCTATCGAATAAAAGGCAGTAAAATAATTCTTTTGAGATTGTTTGATACAAGGCAACACCCGGATAAAAGGTTTTAGTCCTTATTCAGCTCATCCATCAGCAGCTTGCTTATTTTGTTAAAATAGCGGCGCACACCATAGCCCATTACACACTGTATGCCACGGCTGGCGTTGGTAATAAAAACTTCTTCTGCTTCGTATAGTATTTCGGGATTTATCTGGGCCTCGGTAACGGGGATATTTATTTTTTTGGCCAGATTAATTACAACCTGACGCATTACGCCTTCCACACAGCCCTCGCTAAGCGCCGGGGTATATAAATGGCTTTGGTAGTATACAAATACGTTGGCGCTTCCCGCCTCGCATAAAAAACCGTTCTGATTCAGTAAGAAAACCTCGTCAAGATTATTTTGCGCCTTAAATATTGCAGCCATAACATAGGTAAGCGCATTGCAGGTTTTTATGTTTGAAAGATAGTTACAGGGCTTAGGCACATCGGTAAAAACATCAACTATTAAACCCTTTTCGTTTAAAAAATAGCGCGGCTCTTCAACCGGCACTATCTCTAAACAATAACCTGCTTTATTTGCGCTTGGCGTATATAAACCTTCGCCATCGCGATAAACCGTTAAGCGCAAACGCCCGTGTTTGGCTTTGTTCCTGATGGCTAACTGCTCGGCAATATCTTTTAAAAACCAGGCATCCATTTGCGAGTAGCCATCAATCTTTAAAGCCTTCATGCCACGCTGCAACCTGTCGGCATGCAGTTCGGCAAATTTAAGTTTGCCTTTTAGCAATCGCATGCTTTCAAATAACCCATCGCCGTATTTAAACGAACGGTTACTCACCGTAAGTAATTTACTGTCTGATGGTAGTATCTGTCCGTTAAAATTAATGAAGTTTAATGCCATGATTTATTAAACGCTAAGTTCGCCATTTTGCGTTGTAGTTGCTCCAATATATTTACGCCATTTTTGCAAAACGGCATCAAAATCCTGTGGCAAAGGGGCTTCAAATAAAATATCCTTTTTAAGCGTAGGATGCAAAAAACCCAGCGTTTGTGCGTGCAGTGCCTGGCGAGGCATTATTTCAAAACAGTTTTCAATAAACTGCCTGTATTTACTGAATACGGTACCTTTTAAAATTTTATCACCGCCATAAGTTGCATCACTAAACAAAGGATGGCCTATATGTTTCATGTGTGCCCGTATCTGGTGGGTGCGGCCCGTCTCCAATTGACACTCAATCAGGGTAACATAACCTAAACGCTCCAAAACCTTGTAATGCGTTACCGACCATTTCCCTTTTTCAGGATCGTCATAAATTGACATTACCCGCCTGTCGTTAACACTGCGCCCTATATAACCCGTTACAGTACCGTCCTGCTCCAGATCGCCCCAAACCAGGGCTATATATTTACGGGTTATGGTATGCTCAAAAAATTGTTTGGCCAGCCAGTTCATTGAGCGTTCGTTCTTGCTTATCAATAGCAGGCCCGAAGTATCCTTATCAATGCGGTGCACCAATCCCGGCCGGCCATCATTACCCGGCAATGTAGGCAGTTGCTGAAAGTGGTATACCAGCGCGTTAACCAGTGTGCCCGTATAATTATTATATCCCGGGTGCACCACCATACCTGCAGCTTTGTTAACCACCAGCACATCATCATCCTCATATATAATATCAATGGGCAGGTCCTCAGGGTAAACTTCGGTATCGCGCGGTGGATGCGGCAACACTACCGAAATAACATCCAGCGGTTTTACTTTGTAGCTTGATTTGACGGGTTTATCATTAACCAGCACATTACCCAGTTCAACAGCGTTTTGTATGCGGTTACGCGATGCATTTTCAACCCGGTGCATCAAAAATTTATCAATACGCAATAATGATTGGCCCTTATCAACTATTATACGTAAATGCTCATACAGATCCTGTTCATCAGCATCTAAAAGTTCGGCATCTTGTGTCATCGCAGCAAAAATAAACGTTTTTTATACCATTATACCCATAATATCAGCGTCATTATATCATAATATGGATATTTAACATATATATATTAATTTTATACCCTAAACGCTAAAACAACACAATATGAAAAAAATTTACTCCCTAATTACTTTGGTACTATTGTTATCTGCGGTATTCAAGGCAAATGCCCAGAGCAGTGGTAGCGATGATGGCATTTCAGATTTATTTAAAGGCAACGCCAGCGACGTAAATAAACTGATGAATGCTTATGCAAACCCTTTATTTAAAGGCTTTGGCAACAGCTTAAACGGCGGCTGGACCAACACTGCCCGTACCCTAAAACCTTTACAATTTGTTATCAGGGTAAGCGCAACGGCCAGCATGATTTCGGACGCTGATAAAACTTTTAACGTTAACGCATTGGGTTTGGCTAATGTTAAGGCTACCGGTAATCCCATTGCGCCTACATTTGGCGGCGATAAAAACCTGAGTACGCCAATACAAATATCTGACCCGTCGGACCCAAATAACCCTGCAAAAAAATATAATACTAATTTACCGGCAGGGGTTACACAATATGTACCTGCACCGCAAGTACAACTAACAGTAGGGTTAATTAAACACACTGATGTTACCCTGCGTTTAATACCTACTACTAAAATTACTGATGATGTAGGCTCAGTAGGCATGTTTGGTTTAGGTTTAAAACATAGCATTTCGCAATATTTTGGCCCGGCTAACAAAGTAGTGCCGTTTGACCTTGCAGTTGCATTTGGTTTTACACGCTTAACCTACCAAAAATCATTAAATGTACAGCCTGATGCCAACAACGGCGGTGTTTCTGGTTCGGCCAGTCCGCAAAGCTTAGAAGGTCATTTTAATGGCTGGAATGCACAAGTAATTTTATCTAAAAAATTATTATTCTTTACACCATTTGTATCTGTTGGTTACTTATCAAGCAAAACTGATGTTGGTTTAAAAGGTAACTTTCCGTTTGTTACAGGTGTAGATGGTGCAGGCAGACCTGTTTATACTTATACTTCAAATCCTATCAGTATTAACAGTTCAGCAGCAGCAGTAAATAATATGCGTGCTGATGTTGGTTTCCAAATGAGCTTGTTCTTCCTTAAAATTTACGGTTCATACAGCTTTGCCGAGTACAAATCAGCTAACGTTGGTATTGGCTTAGGCTTCTAAAAAGCTTAATGAATATCGACTTAGAAATATTTAGCCCTGTTCATCAAATTAATGATAAATTATTTGACGAACAGGGCTTAACTGTTTTTATAAAGCGCGACGACCTGATACATCCCATTATATCAGGCAATAAATGGCGAAAGCTAAAATACATCCTTAAAAAAGCGCAGGCCGAAAATAAAACCCACCTGGTAACCTTTGGCGGTGCGTACTCCAACCATTTATTAGCTTTAGCAGCAGCGGCAGCCAAATTTGGTTTTACCAGTACAGGCATTGTGCGTGGTGAGCCGGTTGATAACGACACCCTTTTTTTATGCCGGTTGCATGGCATGGAACTTTTATTTACCGACCGTGATAGCTACCACGATAAGCAAGCGTTATTTGAAAAACATTTTGGCGGCACTCCAAATGCTTTTTTTGTAGATGAAGGCGGCGCAGGCCCCGAAGGTGCCAAAGGCTGCAGCGAACTGGTTGATGAATTAACCCAACAGTACGATCATATTTTTTGTGCCTGCGGAACGGGAACTACAGCCGCCGGGATAATTAATGGTTTGCAACAGCACAAATTAAATACCCAATTTAATGCTGTACCGGTTTTAAAAAACGGCAGCTTTATGGCCGATGAGATTAATAATTTGCTAATCCACACTGTAAACTATAAACTGCACACTAATTATCACTTCGGCGGTTATGGCAAAACCACTCCTGAGCTTATTGCCTTTATAAAAAAATTCACAGCATCAACAGGTATATTAATTGAACCTGTTTATACCGGCAAAATGTTATATGCGATATATGATATGGCTGCCAAAAAATATTTTAAACGCGGCAGTAAAATATTAGCCATACATAGCGGCGGTATATGGGGCTTATTGGGCATGAAAGATAAATTTTAGCCTATTAACCCGTTTGACAATGATTCTTTCCTTTCAGCTAATATTTATCAAAACAGCTTAAATAGTTTATTCAAACTATAACGTCCCGATTTATAATTATTAAAATGTAATAATATTGCTACAACATTTATTAAATACGCAATCATATTAATATATGTGTATGATAATCGTATGTTTGCCTTGTTCCTCTCCTAATTAACCAAACATTTTTTCTACCATAGGCCGTCAATTTGTGCCTTCTATTATGAACAAATTGTTACCATGAGCAAACACATCGAAAAATTAAAAAAACAACTTCTGGAAATATCCGAGATCGTAAATTCATTTAAATCAGAAGCTGTTCAAGTAAAAATTATAGATAAGATTTTTGAAGCACTGTCCGAATCGGAAAGAGGAGATTATGAAGGAAACGGTGTAGATTTATTTGTTAAAAAAAGCCGCAGAAGATCAGATAATGATGGTGATAGCGCTTTTTTACAGGGCCGAAAAAAACCCGGGGCTACCAAAATATTAAACCAATTGCTAACAACCAGTTTTTTTGACCAAGCGCAATCCATATCAGCCATTGCCGACGTATGCAAAAATAGTTATGATTCGGATTTTAAAACTTCCGAACTATCAGGCATACTGTTAAAATTAGCCAAAGAGAATAAATTGCGCCGCGAAAGGAACACTAATAATAACCGCTTTGAATATGTAAAGGCGTAGGGGGCTATGTAATCGATTACAATAGGTCAAACAAACTCTTTACCCCCATTATCCGGCGCGAAGTGAAGCCTTCGGCATATTTTACTTTTATAACCTTTCCATATTCGCGGGCACGGGCCTCAATAATCTGCATAAACTCGGGCGATGAAATATAAGTTTGCGGCTCGTTTTCCCAGTTAGGGTTAAAAAACTGTGAACTAAAGGCATTAATGCTTTCAACTTTTTTATCCCAATAATCGGTCACATCAACCAACACATCAGGTTTTATATATTCATCCTGTATAAAATGCAGCAGCAGGTTGGGGCGCCACGGCTCCTGTAACTCGCCATCGGTATAAGTTTCAATTTTGCGTAATCCCGCCAGGAAGGTCGATGTCTCTACCAAATCGCTTGCCCTGCCATGATCGGGGTGGCGGTCATGGTAGGCATTGGTTATAATTATTTCGGGTTGATATTTACGTATAGCTTCAATTATTTTTAGTTGATACTGTTTGGTGTTTTCAAAAAAGCCATCGGGCAGACCAAGATTTTCGCGCGCGGCCAAACCCAATATCTTTGCTGATGTTGCCGCTTCCTTATCGCGTATCTCGGCGCTGCCGCGCGTCCCCAGTTCGCCACGCGTAAGATCAACAATACCAACCTTTTTACCTTGTGCAATATGCTTTAAAATAGTGCCTGCACAGCCAAGTTCGGCATCGTCAGGATGAACAGGTAAAACCAATATATCTAATTTCAGCATAGTCATTATTTATTTTCGGCTAATAAGCGAGCCACCTTTTTTCTGATTTTTGATGATGCCGGGTTGGTAAACGGATAAAAAAAATCAGTTACAACGCCCGATTTATTGATTAAAAATTTATGAAAGTTCCACCGGGGCACTGACGATAATATGCCGTTTAGTTTTTTATCAGCAAAAAAACGGTATAACGGGTCGGCATAGGGGCCTCTTACACGTATTTTATTAAAAACCGGGAAGTTAACACCCATATCTGCGCAAAACTGGGTTATTGCACTACCCTCAAGGGGTTCCTGCCCGCCAAAATCATTTGACGGGAAAGCCAGTATTTCAAAATCGTGCTCCGCAAAATTATTTTTTAGTGTTACCAGATCATTAAATTGTGGTGTAAAACCACATTGCGATGCTGTGTTAACTATTAAAAGTACTTTATTGCTATAAGCAGACAAACTTATTTCTTCGCCGCCAATTGTTTGCACAATAAAACGGTAGATGCTGTTATCAATCATTAATTAATATTTGTAGGAGTCGTACCCGGCTTTTTGAAGTATGCTTTCAATATCGCGTTGTTCGTCCTTATCATAGGTCTCTTTCAGGTCGTGCCCAAAAATACGTGCTGCCGATTGCAACAAAAAAGCGCTGAAACCGCCTTTAAGCTGCTTTACCAAATTATAACTGGTATAACCCGTTTCACGGTCAATTAGTTTAATTAATACCTCTCCCTGACTAATTGTCAGGTTCTCAACTTCTTTTTTAAACATGTCTTTAATCTGCGATTCGCAGTCATGTATCAGCTCTTTTTGTTTTTTCTTATCACCTGTTAAGGCAAGGTCGCGTTGTAATTGCCTGTATCTGTTGCCTGCAAAACGGGCATAAGGCAATACTTTATAAACATTATAGCGTAAACGGTTAAAAGCATCACGATCTTCCTGGCTTTTAAATATCCGGGTATCGCGTATCACTACTTCGTCGCTTATTACCCAAGGAATGTTTACCCCGTCAACTAAGGCAACATAAGTTCTAATGGTATCATTTTTGCCATGCTGTACAGGCGCAGGGGGTTCAGTTTGGGCATTAGCACCCAAAGCCAAACAACAACACAGTAATATAAAACCAATAAATTTCATAAATTTACTTACACAAAAATAACGCAATTTTTTGTTGTATTTTATAATAACCTGCAAATTAAAACTTTGTTGCATGTTAATGATGTTGGTGACGCCACGGTTTAGATATGAAAGAATTAGTGATTGATCTGGAAGAAGAAAAAAACGAGATACTAAAAAGATACCGGGCTTTGCTGCGTGCAAGCAAATCAACCCTGCAAAAGGGCGATAAGCGCATGATACGCAAGGCATTTGATATGGCTTTGGAGAGCCATAAAGATATGCGCCGCAAATCGGGCGAACCCTATATTTATCACCCCATTGCCGTAGCCCAGATTGCTGCCGAAGAGATAGGTTTGGGCACTACATCAATAGTATGCGCCCTGCTGCATGACGTAGTAGAAGATACCGACCTTACACTGGAAGATATTGAGCGCGAGTTTGGTAAAAAGGTGGCCAAAATTATTGATGGCTTAACCAAAATATCAGGTGTGTTTGGCACTAACAGCTCATTGCAGGCCGAAAATTTCAGAAAGATGCTGCTTACCCTTGCTGATGATGTTAGGGTAATACTGATAAAACTGGCCGACAGGTTGCACAATATGCGCACGCTGGAATCCATGCCGCGTGATAAACAGTTAAAAATTTCATCAGAAACGGTTTATCTGTATGCGCCATTGGCTCATCGCCTGGGCCTATACGCTATCAAGTCTGAAATGGAGGACCTTTCCATGAAATACATGGAGCGCGAAACCTACCAGTTCATCAAAAATAAACTTAACGAAAAAAAGGCCGAGCGCGAAAAGTTTATACGCGATTTTAGCGAGCCTGTTAAAAAAGCCTTAGTTGCGCAGGATTTGGAAGCTGATGTGTTTGGCAGGCCGAAATCTATCCATTCCATCTGGAACAAGATGAAAAAGAAATCAATCCCCTTTGAGGAGGTATATGATTTATTTGCCATCAGGGTAATTTTGGATAGTTCGCCCGAAAATGAAAAAGCCGATTGCTGGAAGGCTTACTCGATAGTTACCGACTTATACAGGCCCAACCCCGACAGGTTGCGCGACTGGATATCATCGCCAAAGGCAAACGGGTATGAATCGTTACATACTACAGTTATGGGGCCGCGCGGGCAATGGGTAGAGGTGCAGATACGCACCACCCGTATGAATGAGATTGCCGAAAAAGGTTTTGCTGCGCACTGGAAGTACAAAGAATCATCAACCGATAGCGGTTTGGACCAATGGGTGCAAAAGGTTAGGGACATGCTTAAAAACCCCGACTCGAACGCATTAGAGTTCCTGGATGATTTTAAGATGAATTTGTTTAGCGACGAGATATTCATCTTTACACCTAAAGGTGCGCTTATACAATTGCCGCTAAATGCTACCGCACTTGATTTTGCCTTTGAAATACATACCGATGTTGGCGCAAGCTGTATTGGCGCCAAAGTGAACCATAAACTGGTACCGCTTAGCTACAAACTGCAAAATGGCGACCAGGTAGAGATCATCACATCCAGCAAGCAAGTACCTAAGGAAGATTGGCTGAGTTTTGTGGTAACCGCTAAGGCGAAAGCCAAAATAAAATCGGCACTAAAAGAAGAAAAGCGCAAGATAGCCGAAGACGGTAAGGAAATATTGGAGCGTAAGATGAAATCGTTAAAGATTACTTACAATACCGAGAATCTGCAAAAACTAAGCTATTACTTTAAATTGCCATCCACTCAGGAACTGTTTTTCAATGTAGCCAAAGGGGTTATTGATATGAAGGACCTGAAGGATTACCAGGCATCTGAAAAAGTAATTGAAAACAAACCACCCGAAAAAATTGAGCCGGATCAGGTACATAACCTGCTGCGCAATATCAAAGCTAAGGACAGTGACATTTTGCTTATTGGCGAGGATATGCAGAAGATTGATTATAAACTGGCCAATTGCTGCAACCCTATACCCGGCGATGATGTTTTTGGCTTTGTTACCGTAAGCGATGGCATAAAGATACACCGTACCAATTGCCCCAACGCCGCCAAGTTAATGGCCAGCTACGGCTACCGCATAGTAAAGGCCCGCTGGACAAATCAACAGGAACTGGCCTTCCTTACCGGTATTCGTATTACAGGTATTGACAATGTAGGTTTGATAAACCAGCTTACAACTGTTATATCAAACGATTTTAAGGTTAATATGCGCTCGATAACTGTTGATAGCGATAACGGCATTTTTGAAGGCTCCATAATGGTGTACGTAAATGATACCGAGCATTTGGATAACCTGATAAAAAAATTAACTATGGTAAAAGGCGTAACCTCGGTAACCCGTTTTGATTCGGATATTGAGAAAGCATCTTAATAGAATCAAGATGCAAGAGTTAAGAATCAAGATATTGAATATTGACATTAGTCTTGCATCTTAATTCTTGATTCTTGTCTCTAATACATAACTTTGAACATTAACAATACATTATGCCCCAACAGGATACCATAGGGATGGTAA
>JAICMD010000232.1 GCA_025929405.1 Mucilaginibacter sp.
ATCTTTTTTCCATCTTCCAGCGGAATTACCGCTGTATAGGAATTGCCTGTCTGCGGGGCAAACTTAAAACTACCCATACCCAGATGACTGCTTTCAAAATCACCCAGGTTATTGCCTTTATCATCCATTACAAAGGCTTTAATGTTTTTACCCAGACCATCAGGCGCAGTTACTTTAAAAGCTATTTTGTCTGCAATGCCATTTACCAGGTCGCCTCCCTCGGGAAAGAATTGTATGTCTAACTTATCTGTTTTATAACTTTTGGTCTTTGATTCTGCTTTCTCGGCAATGGCATTAATTATTTGTACGGGTTTATTAAAAAAGTGATCGGTCTGCGCGTTCAGCATCCAGTTGGTCCATGCCCTGATGCGATAGGAGCCTTCGGTTAAGGTATCAGGCAATACCAAATCGCCATAACTTAATCCCGAAACAATGGGTAGCTTGATACTCTGAGCGCAATAATTATCGTTTCTGATCAGATCAACATGCAATACCCCGCTAATGGCCGATGGCAAATGTTCATCACCCATAACAGTATATCCTTTAAACCAGATGGTATCGCCTGCGGCATAATAGGGCTTATCGGTATGCAGGTAAACTTTTTCAAAAGGCAGATTGCCGTTTTGCTGCTGTAGTTTAGCAAGGGTATTATCTATTTTGCTTTGTGCTGCACAACAATTATATAACAACAATACCGCACAAATACTAACCTGGATTTTCATAAGGTTATAAGTAGTTAGGTAGTTAAATATATAACTAATTTATTAATTATCTAAACTTTAAATATTGCATTTGTCATAATAAATTAATAATTGAACATTTTGGAATGATTGTTCCAAAATGATATTACATTTGTGGAATGATTATTCCAAAAATAAAAAATAATCGTTCACAACAAAAATGAAAAAGTTAGCAAACAAAGTAGCGGTAGTTACAGGAGCATCAAAAGGTATTGGTGCAGGTATAGCCAAAAGCCTGGCAGCAGCAGGGGCATCGGTAGTGGTAAATTATTCATCAGCCAAAGCAGGGGCTGATAAGGTGGTTGAAGAAATTGTAAATAACGGGGGTAAGGCTATTGCTGTACAGGGCAATGTATCAAACACAGCCGATGCCGACCGTATTTTTGAAGAAACCAAAAAAGCATTTGGTGCGGTAGATGTACTGGTTAATAATGCCGGCGTTTATAAATTTGGCGCTATTGAGCAAATTACCGAAGATGATTTTCATGCTCAATTTAATACCAACGTATTAGGTTTATTGCTTACCACCCAGGCAGCATTGAAAAACTTTAATGAAAATGGTGGCAGCATTATTAATATTGGTTCGGTAGTAAGCAGCATTGCCCCGGTTGGCAGTGCTATTTATACGGCTACCAAAGGCGCGGTTGATTCAATTACGCATGTACTATCAAAAGAGCTTGGCCCTAAAAAAATAAGGGTTAATTCAATTAATCCGGGTATTGTTGAAACAGAAGGTACCCATGCAGCAGGTTTTATAGGCAGCGATTTTCATCACGAAGCTGAGCGTACCGCTCCGTTGGGCCGTATCGGTCAGCCACATGACATTGCCCAGATAGCAGTATTCCTGGCTTCGGAAGAATCAGGCTGGCTTACCGGCGAAACCCTGCTTGCAGGTGGTGGTATAAGGTAATTACTGTTACAAAATTTAATATAAAATTAAATAGCTTTGCTTAGTAATAAGCAAAGCTTTAACCGTTTATGGCAAGAAGTAAAGATTTTGACGAGCAGGAGGTGCTGAACAAGGCTGTTAACCTTTTTTGGTTAAAGGGATATAATGGTACATCAATGCAGGACCTGGTGGATACGCTTGGTATAAGCCGGTCAAGCCTGTATGATACCTACGGGGATAAACATGCGTTGTATACGAAAGCGTTGGAGAGTTACCAATACGCCGGCAACGATCAAATGTGCAGTATTATTAATAACGCCCCGAATGCCAGGGAAGGAATTAAAGAGTTACTTGGGTTCATAGCAAATAATTTAACCCAAAAAGGCTGTTTTTTAGTAAATGCCGAAGTTGAAGTTGCTCCGCATGATGAGGTGATAGGTAAAATGATATGCGAGAAGGATATGCAACTGGAGGATATATTTTATAAAGCTATTAAAAAGGGGCAGGATAACGGTGATATAACCAATCAACAAGATGCCAGGGCACTTGCCCGTTTTGTATCAAATGCCGTAAAAGGCATGCAGGTAACTGCCAAATCAACTACCGACCGTAGGATGTTTGATGATATTATTGATTTAACAGTAAAAGTCCTGGATTAATCCGTCTTTACCGTCCACTTAGGTACGTAACCGGTTTGGTTATGATATTCTATTTTATAAAAGCTATCGCCCTTCTCCAAAATAGCTATCCTGGAGTTGCCGGGTATTCGGCTTACAATATCAGCATTGTAGTTATCTTCTGCCCGCATGTAAACCATACCTGTAGCATTTGACTTTATATAAGCTCCTGTCAGGATGTTGTCATCCATAACCATATTGTTAGACTTTGTTGATTTAAATACTGGTGCAGACTGTTGCACAACAGGGGCGGCCACTAAAGCCATGGGTTTTGGTTGAGGTTTAATAACAGGCTGTGTTGATGGTACAATGGGTGAAGCAACATTTACTATAGGTTTTGCTACAGGCTGATCTTGTACAGTCATCGGCGCCCTGACAATTGGTTTATCAGCAGTTATTTCTGATAAATGATGCTTCTTTTTATGGTGTTTAATAACAGGTGTATTTTCTTTTTCATCAACTTCGGCAACGGCAATATTGGCTGGTTTAGAGGGTTTTGATCCGGTGATGCTTTTTATAACATAATCTCCAAATATTACGGTAAGTACAACAAGCATTATAGTGAAGGCAATATCAATGCTTTTGGTTGTTGCGGCAAACCTTTGTTTTTTCGGCTCAGATTTTACCGGAAACGCTTTGTCCTTTTTTATTAAGGAATCATAAGCCGCGCGACCAGCCGGGTCTATCAATGTTTCATAAGCCTGGCGTATCTCTTTAAAACGATTTTCAAAGTAATTATCCTGCTGGTTAAGGTCGGGATGAAACTTTTTAGAAAGCTTACGATAAGCCTCGCGTATATCGCTGGCTGTGCAGTTTACATCAAGCCCCAAAATATAATAAAAATCCTTCATGCAGTTAATTGGCAATATAACCGTATGATTATTTTTTTAAGGCATAGTTTAATTGTTTGAGCAGAAAATTATTGTTTATTGTTTGCTAATCAGGCACAGTATAATTACAACATCCATAACTTTTTTAACCACTGCAATAACTTGCCAACAATTACAACTTATCCACCTAAACCCCAAAAAAATTATTACTTTTGTATCCCGTACACAAACATTTGGTGCCGGCTTAAAAACGGCTCCATTTTCAAAAAACAACATGACTAAATATATATTTGTTACGGGCGGTGTATCCTCGTCGTTAGGCAAGGGTATTATCTCAGCATCATTAGCCAAATTATTGCAGGCACGCGGTTACAGCGTTACCATTCAAAAGTTCGATCCCTATATTAATATTGACCCCGGAACATTAAACCCGTATGAGCACGGCGAATGTTATGTTACCGAAGACGGTGCCGAAACCGACCTTGACCTTGGTCATTACGAGCGTTTTTTAAACACGCCAACATCAAAAGCAAATAATATTACTACAGGCCGTATTTATCAAAACGTGATCAGCAAAGAACGCGAAGGCGCATTTTTGGGTAAAACTGTACAGGTTATACCCCATATAACTGATGAGATAAAAAGAAACATCCGCATATTGGGCGAGGATGGTAAATACGATATTGTAATAACCGAATTAGGTGGTACTGTGGGTGACATTGAGTCGTTACCATACATTGAAGCGGTAAGGCAGTTTAAGTGGGAGGTAGGCTCAAGCAACGCCATAGTTATTCACCTTACCCTTGTTCCGTTTTTGGCCGCTGCAGGCGAGTTGAAAACCAAGCCAACACAGCACTCGGTTAAAATGTTGCTGGAGTATGGTATACAGCCCGATATATTGGTTTGCCGTACCGAGCATCACCTTACAGCCGATCTGCGAAAAAAAATCGCTTTGTTTTGTAACGTTAACATCAATGCCGTTGTCGAATCAATAGACGCATCAACCATATATGATGTGCCTTTGCTGATGTTAAAAGAGCAACTGGATAAAACGGTGTTAACCAAATTAAAACTTTCGCATAAACATGAACCCGACCTGGAAAGCTGGAAAGACTTTTTGGGCCGCTTAAAAAACCCAACTGCTGATGTACGTATTGGCCTGGTAGGTAAATATGTGGAATTGCCTGATGCTTATAAATCAATCATCGAATCATTTATACACGCAGGCGCTAAAAACGAGTGTAAAGTTAGGGTGGAGTATATACCATCAGAAACCTTGACACCGGGCAATGCGATTGACAAACTGCGTGGCCTGGATGGGGTATTGGTTGCCCCCGGCTTTGGCGAACGTGGTTTTGAAGGTAAGATAGAAGCTATACGCTATGTGCGCGAAAACAATATTCCATTTTTTGGTATATGCCTGGGCATGCAATGCGCCGTGGTTGAGTTTGGGCGCAATGTGCTTGGCCTTAAAGATGCCAGCAGTACCGAAATGAACCCCGATACACCTAACCCGGTTATTGCCATGATGGAAGAACAGAAAAAGGTGGTTAATAAAGGGGGGACCATGCGTTTGGGTGCTTACGCCTGCGATTTAAAAAAGGGAAGTAAGGCAGCAGCCATATATGGCAAACAGCATATTAGCGAACGCCACAGGCACCGTTATGAGTTTAATAATGATTATTTAAAAAGATACGAAGAGGCGGGTATGCTGCCATCAGGTTTTAACCCTGATAATAAACTGGTTGAGATTGTAGAGCTTAAAAATCACCCGTTTTTTGTGGGTGCGCAGTTTCATCCCGAATTAAAATCAACAGTTGCTAATCCGCACCCGCTTTTTATTAACTTTGTCGCCGCTTCGCTGGCTTATGCCCGCAGGAAGTAATATTTGTACGATTACAATTAACTAATGGATAGAAATACGTTTACAGGATTATTCCTGATCATGCTTATCATTGCAGGCTCAGTTTATTTTATGAAGCCAACCAATGTTGAGTTACAGAAAGAAAGAAACAGGCTACACCAGGATTCGCTTAAAAAAGCAGGAAAATTACCCGCCGAAGTAAAAGCTGATACCGGTTTTGCCGTTAAGCCGGTTGATTCGGCTGCGTTAAAAAGCCCATTTGGTGCTACTATTAGCGGTACCGAGAACCTGATCACTGTTGAAAATAAGGACCTACGCATAAAATTAACCACCCGTGGTGGCCGTATTTATTCTGTCGAACTAAAAAACTTTAAAACTTTTGATAAAAAGCCCCTTATTTTATTTGATGGTGATAA